>JBFJVP010000025.1:0-15106 GCA_041624075.1 Thermoplasmatota archaeon
AGCACGCCGGGCGCGTCGTTGTTGACGAACACTGGCCACGCGTCGTGGCATCCTGGTGCGATCGTGAAGCGGTCGGCGGTCACCTCGTGCAAGTCGCCGTCCTTCTCGATGGCCAAGACCTTGCCGTAGATGCCAAAGGCCAGCGCGCCGGTCCAGGTTTCCACGTCACCCAAGTCGGCGATGCCTTGCGCCAGCTTGTCTTCCAGTGGCGACGGATCAAAGCGCAGCGAACCTCCGAGGGCAGCCTCTTCCACGACCAAAACGCGGCCGCTAGCCTCATGGGCGCGGCGCAAGCCGTTGGCACCCGAGCCCACGATCACTTCATCGTAGTGATGGGTGAAGCGACGCGGCGTGTGGCCGTCGAGCGCCTCTTCAGGAACCTTGCCGATGCCGCTCATGAAGCGCACGCCGACATTGAAGGCCTTGTTCAGCGCCCGCGAGCCGGTGAATGCGCCATGGGGGTCGAACCCCTTCCGATACACCTTGTCCACGATGCCCAGCAGGTCCCGTCGGGCGCCGCCGACGGTGTTCTGGCTGGTCACGTCCAAGTCGCGCTCTGCGGGGGTCGTGCAAGCAATCACGTTGGGAATGCCATCGATGGCGACCATGCAAGAGGCGCAGCTGCCTGTGCAGCAGTAGATGCCGCGGGGGCGATGGTACTTGAAGCTGCGTGACAGCACTTTCACGCCGGCGCGGTGCAGGGCGCTGGCGACGGAATCGCCCTGCTCGAACGGGATGTCGCGGCCGTCGAAGCGGAAGCTGGCGCTCACGAAGGGGTCGAGGGCGCTCAGGGTGTTGAACCGTTCGAATCCGGAACCGCATGCCGTCGATCCTGTGTCGGCGCAGGCGCTTCCTTTCTTCGGCCAGCGCACGCGGATTGACGGCTTCTTGGACGATGCCGGCCAGGCGCGCGTGCGCGCCCTTTTCCATGATGCTTGGCGAGTTTGGCTCGCCTTTGCCCGACGCACATGGTCAACCAGGGTTGGACACGCTGGCTGCTTGGGCGAAATCAAGGATGCGGCCCTGTTGCCTCCACCAGGCAGGATGGGGGGATCAGCCTTCAGCAGGGTGGTGGGAAACAGTTGGCTGGCACATCTGTTACGCCTTCTCTTCCGCTTCAACCCCGTTGGAAGCGCCGGTGGGCGCCGGTGACACGCCGTGGCGCGCCAACTCCTCGTCCAGGGTTCCGGCCAGGGCGTGGCGCCACATGACGAAGTCGCTGGCCAGCGATTTGCCGGGGTACTTGAACGTGGCTGGCCGGTTCTTTTGGAACATGAAGTGCCCGACCCAAGCGAAGGCGTACCCGGGGACCAAGGCGAGGGGAATCCAGCGCCAGCGGCCAGTCAGGAGGCAGCCAGCAACCCACAGGACGCTGATCGTCGTACCGATCACGTGCAGGCGCCGATTGACGGGGTCGCTGTGCTCGTTCAGGTAGAACGGCCAGAAGGATTCCAGCGTCTCGTAGCGCTCATCGTCGGTTTGCTGCATGCGGGGGCCAACCGGGCCTACGTCATAGCGGTTTCCGGTTGGGCTGTTGCGCGCTTCAGGAGCTTTCGCCTTCGAGCACGGCGCGCCGCTCGCGGTACACGACTTGTCGCGCGGTGGCCAAGCTGATCTCGTCGTCCTGCTGGATCAGCCACTTCACGTACGCCTTGGGTTCCTTGACGGCGTCGCTGCTGTGGTCGCGAGCCAGCTTTTCTCGGAGCTTGACCGTGCTGGCCCGTGGCTTGCGGCCACGCTTGCCGGTGCCGTTGCCGGCGGGGCCCCGGCTGGTGGCGGAGCGGGGGTTGCGGGAGACGACCGGGATGACGGAGATGCCCTTGCCGTAGGGGCCGGGTCGCACGCGCACGGCGGTGCCGTCGGGCAGGACCAATTCCAGGTTATCCGTCAATTCGATGCGTGGCAGTTGGTTGGTCATGGCAACCCGGAAACATTCCTTGGTCAAAAAATGATCGACTCAATTCGTTGACGTTTGCCTTGACATGGTTTGTCATGGTTGTTGTGGTGTTGCTTGTCTTGAAATCCCGTGCCATGGCTTCTTCTTCACTGTTGGCTGGGTTCTGGAAGGGGGGCCGGGCGGCTCGTTCAGATGTGTTTTTCCTGTCGGCCCATGCCGATGCTGCCCAGAACTGTGGTTACTTTATTGTCTAATCTCGCGGCGTGCTTTTCGTGGCCCTTGCAGCAACGCTTCTATGGGTCATCGTTGGCAGCGCGGGCAGTAGAATGTGCTTCGTCCGGATTGGACCAGTCGGCGAATCGGTTGTGCGCAGCGCGGGCAGGGCGCTCCTTCGCGCTGGAAGACGGCCACGTCGAACAGGAACGAGCCTGGTTGTCCGATGGAGTTGACGTAGTCGTTGAAGCTGGTGCCGCCCGCGGCCAGGGAGTCCTCCAGGACGGCCCGGATGGCTTGGGCGAGAAGGGGTATGCGGGTGCGGGGCGTATTGCGGGCGATGCGGCGCGGAGACAGGCCGGCGCGCCAGAGTGCTTCGCAGGCGTAGATGTTGCCGATTCCGGCGATCTTGGTTTGGTCCAGGAGGAATGACTTGAGGGGCGCGCGGCTTGAGGCCAACAAGTGTGCTAAAACTACAGAATCGAAAGTATCGGAGAGTGGCTCCACGCCGTAATGCGCCACCGCAGCCACAGGTCCCGGCCCGTAGCGCAGCAACATCCCAAAGCGCCGTGGATCGCTGTAACGCACCTGGCCGCCGTCGTCCAAGTCCAAGACCAGGTGGGTGTGCGGCATCTCGGGCTCCCCCGCATCCGCCAACAAGAGCTTGCCCGTCATGCCCAGGTGAACCAGGAACGTGCCGCCGTCGTCCAAGCTCCACAACAGGAACTTCCCCCGTCGAGCAAGCCCAACGACGCGTCGCCCCTCCAAACCCTCCAATGGCTCCGGGCTCGTGCCACGCAGCTTCGCGCCCCGCCAATCCACTCCGTCTAGGCGGCGCCCCACCAGCCGCGGCACCAGGCCGCGTCGAATCGTCTCCACCTCTGGCAGTTCCGGCACAAACGCCCACGCCTGCAATGCACTCAAGAGGCTTGCGGGCTCCATCACGCACATGGGTGGGGCACGTGCACAGCCCCTGCGCCACCCTAGCGGCTCCGCAGTCCCCCGGCCTTCAGGCGGTCGCCGGCACAACCCGCGCCTGCACCTGAAGAGTCGACAGAAACGCCGCAGTGGCAGCCAGACAAACCTGGACCATCATCGGAATGGGCGCAACAAAAGCCAGCACGAGCACGGAAAACAGCACCCCCGATCGCCAAGTCCCGCGCATAACCTCCAATCGGTGCTCCGCTCTAATAAAGTCGAAGCACGGGTCTGGTTCCAAGTGCAGCAGAATCGGTGCAAACTCAGGAGCGCCGCGACGCCGCCACAGCCACTACCACCAATGCCAGCAAGGCCACTCCCAGGCCAGGTGCCTCGTTGTCGTCAGCCACCGTGAACGTCCACCGCGCCACGCCGACGCCGCCCGCAACGTTTCGCACCTCAACACTGGCCGCGTGCAGGCCCGGCTCCATGGGCGCGCCGGGATCCCAGCGAACCTGGTTGCCGATGACAGAGAAACCGCCTGTCAGCTCCGTCTTGTCCACGAACAAGCGCACGCCTCCCGCCGCCACGGGGGAATCCGGGCTGGTGAAATTGGCCGAGATCACGATGTTGCCAGAAACCGTCGAATTGGGGGCAGGCTCCAAATCTGAAATCACGGGCTCAGGCGCAAACGGCCGCGCCGGCGTACGCACGCTCATGTTCTCGCTGCGAGCCTGATTGCCGGCCCAGTCCTCGAACAGGAGATAGTACGTGTGCACGGTGTCCGCGTCCAGGCCCTGCACTGGATACGTTTGCCGGAATGCCAAGTTCGGCGTCGGGAATGGGACCTCCTCGCCGCCCTCGGGCGTGATGCGCAGATCGCCGTACGCCGGCTCGTCCGTAGACGACTCGAGCAGGAAGCGGAAGTGCTCAATATTGGACGGTTCGCCCACTTCAAACACCGGCGGCGTTACGTCCCGGCGCAGCGAAAACACCACGGGTCCCGACCCAGGCAAGCCAACACGGTACACGAAGTCGTTGCCCGTGCCATTGATGGAAACCACGCGCGCCGGCCCGTCCACCTCATGCACGTCCCGCGCCTTCAACTCGGCAAACAGGTGAGGCTCCAAGTGCTCCTCATCCGGATGCTGCCCAGAGTCATCCAGCTCCGGAACCACTTGCCTGGGGCGTTCAACATCGAACCACGCATCCACGACCACTTCCACGATTGTGTACTCGTCCACATCGATGCGCCAGGAGGCGAACTCGCCTTGGCGCCAGTCAAGCAGAACAGCGCCGGAGGCGGGGTCGGCCGTTGGCATTCCGCCGGACAACCGGAGCACCAGGTCATGGGGTGCATCCGGATCGCGATGGGTCGCCGAAGTCGGCATGACAAGAAGAGTTGCCAGCAACAGGGTCATCAGAGGCAGCAAACCCCAGGAAGCGGTTCGGGACATGGGCAATCGAGACGTCAACGGCGGAAAAATGGTGTCGGTGCGACAGGCCTGGCCGGCCGGCAGAGGGAAAGGGAAAAGGGAGTCCAGCGCGCCTAGACGCTGGACGTGTGGCAGGAGCCGCTGGACGCATGGTCCGCAGCTTGGTCCCAGCCCATCGCGACGTGGGTCACCGAGGTCACGCACGTGGTGTAGGAACCGCCACCGACGCCGCCCCACTGGAACGTCACCGTGCCGTCGGCGCCCGTGTCGGCGCAGCCGCTGGCCGAGCCGCCCGTGTCGTTGTCGTTAACGTTGATGCACACGTTGGCTGCGGCCACCGGCGCCTCGCCAGCGTCGTAGATGACCACGTCGATGAGCAGGTTGCCCGTGCGCGGGTTGCCCTGGCGCGAATGCGAGATGCTGTGAACGTGCATGTCGCCGCCGATCGGGTCGGTTTCATCGGTGTCGCTGGCACTGCTGCAGCCGGGGTCGGCCGGGAAGTCGATCAGGCCGTCGCCGTCGTTGTCGATGCCGTCGCTGCACGCGGGGTCTTGGACGACGCCGCACGTCGTGCTGCCGACCAAGTCGCAAGCGTTCAGGCGACCGCTTCCCTGCCGGTCGGACGACAAGCCGATGTCGTCGGCCGTGGTGGCCAGGGCGTTGTTGACCTGGGTGAAGCTGGCGCCCGAGTTGACTGCCAGGTACAGCGCCACGGCGCCCGCCACGTGGGGCGTTGCCATGCTGGTGCCGTCGTAGGCGTCGTAGCCGTTGGTGCCCGTGGTCGGGCTCAACACGGCGCTGCCGGGGGCGATGATGTCCACCTCGGGGCCGCGGCTGGAGTAGCTGGCAAACCCGTCGTTGCTGTCGCTGGCGGACACAATGATGACGATGGCTGCGTTGTCGCGCCACGGGGTGTCCACGCAGTTGCTGCACGGGCCGCTGTTGCCGGCGGCCGCCACATGGATCGTGCCCTTGTTGTGGCTGTACAGGATGGCGTCGTTGTAGGCGCTGCCACCGCCGCCGCCCCAGGAGTTGGAGCTGACGTGGGCGCCCTGGTCGCCGGCGTACTTGATGGCCGAGATGATGTCCCCGGCGCGGCAGCCGAAGGGACCGCCACCAGCGGAGTGGAAGATCTTCACGGGCAGGATGCTGTGCTGGCTCATGCCGGCGATGCCCACACCGTTGTCGATGGTGGCGCCGGCGGTACCCGTCGTGTGGGTGCCGTGGTTGCCACAGGAGCCACTCTTGTCCTCGGGGTCGTTGTCGCCGTTGTAGAAGTCGTAACCCTGAAGGACGCGGCTCTGGCCCGCGAATTCCTCGTGGCCCTTGTTGAGGCCCGAGTCCAGCATGGCCACCTTGACAGCGGACGAGCCCAGCGTCACGTCCCAAGCGCCCTCGGCGCCAACGATCTTGGAACCGTAGTGGCCGGGGTCGTTGTACTTGGCGTCGTTCGGCACGTGGCTCAACCGGGCTTGGTCGCGGGTGTCGCGCTCTACGTAGCGGACGGAGTCGTCCAGCAGGGCGGCGGATCGCAGGCGGCCGATGTCTTCGGTTTCCACGCGCAGGAATTTCAGGTCCTCATCGACTTGGGTAACGGGAATGCCGGCGTATTGGCTCACGTCAGACGGCAGTTCGTAGAAGCCGATGTAATAGGGTTGTACTCCTGTTGGCACCGCCGGCATGACATCGATGGCCGGCTGTAGTTCGGTCACTTGGCCGGGCATGGCCACAGCCAGTGGCGCCATCAGCAACGCAGTGGTGATGGCCAGGATCGTTTGTTTCATCATCGTTTGCAACTCCACGCAGTGACTAAACCTAGGCCAAGCTCGCGGCTCAACGCTTGTTTCAGTCCCCACCAGCGCCCTGACGCTGGCTACGTGGCTTAAACCCAGTTGGGTTAGCAACCGATTGGGTGCAGGCCTGCACACGGTGTCTGCGTGGTTGTGCCGCTCGCCAGGCGGCATGGGCTACGGAGCCGCATGGGGCCTTTTGCACAGAATTGAAATTACATGCACCATGATTTTGATGGGCACAAAAATCAACGAAAAAAAACCAACGGGGGCTCCGTCCGCGGGGGTGATTCGCGGACGGAGCTGGGCCGGCAAGCATCGGGGGGTTTGCGCCGGCCCTGGGTTGGGGTTCACAGGTGGTCGGCCATCCGTACCGAGCAGAAGCTCGGTGGCGGACATGGTTCTAGCCGACGTATTGCCCGTTGATATGGCATTGGTGCCCACACCTCCATAATCTTGCGGTTCCTGCAATCTACCGGGTGCAAAGTTCTCAACTTATGGCCTGCGGAGCCGCTGCTATCTGCCGCGTGACAAACTCTTATGATGTGGGCCTTCGTTGCTGAACCACAGGAGGAATGCTGGTGCGCGCCCCGCTGGTTGCAGTTGCTGTCCTAGGTCTCGTGGTTTTTGCCACGTATGAATTGGTCCACGTAGACGCCTCCGGCGGTGTCATGAACCAGAATGATGCCAATACTGGTGGCGACGCCGCCGACGCCTTTGGTGGAGCAACGGCGTTGACCGGGTCGGGGCCATTTGATGGCCAACTAGCTGAGACAGATGACTCAGACTGGTTCGAATACAGCACTTCGGCGGCGGGTCCGGGTTGCGCAGAAATGGATGCCTCCGGACACTCCTCGATCACGGCCCGGCTGCGTTCGGACGCTACCGGACACCAGGTTCACGCCGGCTTGGCGCAGGGCGCGGTTAACCTTGGATACGCGGTTCATTCCGTTGGGGAAGCCTTGGCCGGCTTCTCGCGGCCCGTGGGCTCCGTGGGCGTGGCAACCTACTCCTTCAGCACGGCCGCTTCTGCCGTGGGCGAATTCCCTGCGGGTGACGGCGAATCCGGCGGCGACGCCGGTCCCACTCCGGCTGCTGCCGTCGCCGCGCCGGGCGCGTGCTTTGGCGGCACGCTGGGTGAAGTCGCCGGTGACACGCGCGATACATACACTTTCGCGGCCTCGGCGGGCGATCGCTTGGTCCTGTCGCTGGCCCAGGGTGCCGGTGAACCAACAGTCGTTGCTGAAGTTCGCGACGCGGCTGGTGCCCTGGTCGGGACCGCCGGCGCCGGCTCGCCGGTTGCCACGACGTTGGGTACCTCGGGCACTTTCACGATCTTGGTCCTTGAGCCCGGAGGATCCACGTTGCCCCAGGATCGTCTAATCAACCTGGACCTGCCCGGCCCTTCGGCCCCGGATACGACTGGGGGGACCCGGTATGCGATCGGCCTGTGCATTCCCTACTGTTTCTACACGGGCTAGGTGATCACATGGCGATTCTAACCTACTCACTGTTGTCGGCTCTGTGGGCATTTGTCAGCGCCGCTGGTTTGGTGGTGCTCGGCGTGTTGGCGCTGCGCGGCGGCCAGAGTCGCCCCCGGGGCGCGATTGCATTTTCCTTGTTCGCCATGTTTTGGGGTGGCCAGATCATCCTGTCAAACATGGCCGTGGAGTCCAGTTCGGCGGCCACTGCGCTCAACCTCTACTTGTTGCAGTTTGCCTTCCTTCTGCCGCTGCCGTTCTTCCTCGTTGAGTTTGCAGCGTCGCAGAGCATGCGCAGCCGCGGGAGCATCACCTGGCGTTTCCTTCGTCTGGGCACGGCGGGCCTCCTTCTGGCATCGCTTGTCGTGTTTATCCTTGAACCGTACGCCTTGATTCAGGGCGTGGTTTCCGAGGGCGATACGTTCCAACCCACATGGGGTGCGCTCATGGTGCCCCTGGTCAGTGTGCCCTTGCACGGCGCCCTGGGTCTCACGCTTCTGACGCTCAACAGGGCTCGCCGGGTCGCGGCCACGCCGCGCCTGGCCATGCATGCCACCACGCTGCTGGCCGGCCTGGGCATCTACGTGGCCTTCGTGGGCGGAAAGTACGCGCTCTTCTTTGGTCGCCTGCTCACCAAGGGCGATTCCTGGGCTGCGGCGACCAACCTGAACCAGTTGCTGTTCTTTGGAGCGTTCCTGCTTCTGGCTACCGCCGCCCTGGCAGTCGCGGTGGGCACCGCCATCGACTCGCGGGATTCCCGGTCGGCGGCGGAACTGCGCCGCTCGCGGCTGGTTGTTGCCGCCATGTTGGCGCCGCTGTTCTGGGGAGTTCTCGAAGGTTACCTGATGCTGGAGTTCCTGGCCGGGTTCCGTACGGAAGGTCTCTGGCGGCTTGCCGGCTTGAGCGTCATGGCGTACGGCTTGGCCAGGGTTTGGCATTATGATCTTCCCCAGAAGGCCGCGCGAACGTCTGCCTATGCAGCCGGCTTGGCCGGTTCGGTTACGGGCGGCGTGGCCGTTGTGGGAATTGGCACGATTGCCTTCCCCCATTCCCTGATCCCGGCGATTGTTGCCGTTCTAGGGGTCTCTGCATCGGCAGTTCCCATGATGCAGTTCGCCGACCGCATGTTGTCCAAGGGGCGCGAAGAGGGCGTTGAGGAGGCTTTGTACGGGCAACGTATTGAAACGTACCGGGCCGCCTTGGAGGCATCCTTGGCACGAGGGACCTTGAACCAGGACCAGGAGTTCCTGGAGTCGCTGCGCTCGCGCTTTGGAATCGGAGACGAGGAGGACCGCATCCTCCGCCACCTGGCGCGGGCAGCGGTCTTGGTTCCTCGCGGCGATGACGCAGACTTGGCGTACGAGCGGCTGCGCTTGCTGGGCGAGGGCGGCGCTGGGCGCACTTGGCTGGCCCGGGATCGCATCCGCGACCGGCTTGTGGTTCTCAAGGAGCCCCTGGAGACGTGGCAGGTCGATGACGACTTGCGTGGCCGCGTGCTGCGCGAGGCTCGCTTGGCTGCGCGCGTGCGTCACCCCAATGTGGTTCACATCGAGGAAGTCCTCGAACAAGGCGGAGCACCCATCATTGTCATGCAGCACGTGGAGGGCGGAAGCCTTGCCCAGTTGCTCAGGCGAGAGGGCGTTCTTTCTTGGCAGCAGGCGGTTTCATTGACTCAGGGCGTGCTGGCGGGTTTGGAGGCCGTTCACGCTGCCGGCATTCTCCACTGTGACCTCAAGCCCGGCAACATCCTGTTGCGCTCGGACGGCACTCCGGTTTTGGCAGACTTCGGCGTGGCCGTGGGCACCCAGTCGACGGATACGGTCATCCATGTGGACGGTCCCCAGGCGGGAACCATGTCTTACATGGCGCCGGAGGTGCGCACGGGTACGCCGTCCACCAAACAATCGGATATCTACTCGGTGGCAGCTTTGCTGCATGAGTGCCTCTACGGGGCACCGCCGGGGGCGTTCACGGTGCAGTACCAACAGGAAGACCTGCCGGGGTCGTTGCTGCGTGTCCTGCAGCGCGCCATGCACGAGGATCCCGTGCGCCGCTTCCCGTCCGCCCGGGCGTTCGCGCACGAATTAGCTAAGGTGGGCAAAGCGTAGGGGGGTTCAATGGCGAAGCAAGAGGTTGCTCCAGAGCACAGCTGGGGCCAGGAACCCCTGGAAGAGTTGGCCGCAGACTTGGATGCTTTGGCGAATCTGCAACGCCTCCGCCTGCTACAGTTGGTAACCCGGCCCCGTTACGGGGAGGAATTGTCGGAGGCGCTGGACACCTCGAGGCAGTCGGCGCTCAAGCACGTCAAGAAGCTGCAGGCGCGGGGCTTCGTTCGGGCGCTGCATGGGCGCCGCGAGACTGGTCCTGTTATCGAGTACCAGGTTGTGCCTCAGCGACTGTTCGCCACGAGTGTGGCTGTTGGCAACTTGGGCAATCTTGAACCGACGGGGGGTCCCGACAAGCGGTTCGAGGAGCCAACGGTACACTTGGGATTGAAGGCGGCGGGGGAGAAGTCTCCGGCGCCGCCCATCAGCCCGGCGCCCCATCTGCTGATTGCGACTGGGCCTGGGGCGGGTCGGACCTTCCCATTGGATGGCGAGGGGCCGCGGTGGACGATTGGGCGGGCGCCGGATCGGACGCTGAGGTTGGATCATGACCCCTACATTTCCAGTCATCACTGTGAGTTGCAGATCGACCGGTTTGGCCACGCGTTGGTAGATGCGCACAGTGCAAACGGGACGTTCCTCAACTTCAAGCCGTTGCCCCGGGGTGGCCGTGTTGTTCTCCGGGTTGGCGATGTCATTGGGGTTGGCCACACCTGCCTGGTGTTCCAGAACGCTTAGGCTGCACGGGTTTCCTTAGGCTGGGGTGCCGTTGGCGCCGTTGTAGGGAATCGTGAAGGTCACGGTGAGCCCATGTCCCAGGCCGTCTGAGCGGGCGTCGATGGCGCCCCCAAAGGATGCCAGGATGACGCGGCACACGGCCAATGACAAGCCTTGGCCGCCGGACTGGTTTTGAGCGGTGCTCGGCCGGCCAAAGGGCGTAAACAGGAGCTTCAGGTCTTCGCTGTCGACGCCCATGCCCGTGTCTTGCACGGAAACGCGCCCGCCCTCCTGCGTGGGCCGGACGGTCACCACCACGTGCCCTGTGGGGGTGTACCGGATGGCGTTGTCCACCAGGTTCTTGAGGACCTTCCGCACTTTTTGTTCGTCTGCGGTGACGCGGCAGCTCTTGGCGTCCACCAGCAATTGGAGGCCCTTGGCGTTGGCGGCTGGTTCCATGTCGCTGGCGACGTCGTCGGCAAGGATGGCCAAATCAATGGGCTTGGTTGCCGCTGACCGGCTTCGGGGGGCCGAGGCTTCGGCTGCGAGCAGCATTTCGTCCACGATGGCGGTCAGGCGCTTGGTTGCCCGCTTGGCTTTCTGGACGGTTTCTGCTGCCGGGTGGTCGGCCAGTTTCTGTTCCAGCAGGTGGAGTTGAAGCGACAGGGGCGTCAGGGGTGTTCGAAGTGCGTGGGCGGCGTTGTTGAGGAACGCCTGGCGAACCTCGGCTTCGCGTTTGATGCTGGCCAACGCTGTTTGGTGCTGCACTTGGCGAACCACCACGACGAGGCCGATGGCCAGAAGGGTGGTGGCCACGGCGCCGACGGCGTGGGCAGCCCACCAGACCAGGTTCCAGGGTTGGGCAAAAAGGAAGAAGCCGCCTTGGGCGGCGACTCCAATGGCGCCGATCACCACGAGATGCGGCGTGTGGGCTGGTGCGTTCAGCAGCCGCCAGATGGCGATGCTTGCCAGGAGAATCCCCGTGGATTCAAGGGCAAAGCGAAGGCGTTGGATGTTGGCGGGGGTGGTTTCGGTGCCCCATGCGATGAGCACCGGGTGCATCAGCCAGCTGATGTAGCCAAGCAGGCCGGCAGATGCAACAGCGACGAGGACCAGTGGGCCGCGCCGCGTGGGTGCCAGGATGTGATGGGATGCCACGCCCAGCAAGGCGAGGCCAAAAGCGACGCGGCTTATGGGCCCATAGATCAGCCAAGCTACCGCAGGTTCGATGCCTGTGTGGATGCCGTGCCACGCGTAGATCGCTGAAAAGGCAAGGAAGCCGCTTGCTAGGGCAAGGTGGCGCAGGTATCCGCCGGCAAGAAATGCGTGGGCCGCCAGGACAGCCAAGGCTAGGGAGATGACGACGGCGGCTGAAATGAAGGCGATGTGGGTTCGTTCACCGGGTAACTGTACAGCGCCAAGCGGAGTTGCCAGCAGGAGGGCCAACAAGAGCAGGGGGACGCTCGCTGCCACGAGCGTTAGCCTCCTGCCATCCATGCCATGGCTGGGGTGCCCAACAACAAAGAAGCCATCGACAAGCGCCTTGTCCGTTTCGACCAGAGGGCGCCGGGTCTCGCCGGGCATGGGCCAAAAGGCCGGGGCGTCACGCGCTTGGGGCCGCGATACCAACGGGACCCTTCGGGCGCAGGCTGTTGGGTGGCGGTCGGCCAGGCAGTGTGATTTGCCGTCGCATCCGGGACGGGTTGGCTTCAGTGCACCCGGCACGCGGGTTTCCAAGGTGGTTTCCCCGGTTGCCGACGTACCCGTCGGGGCGTGCGGCGTGGCCCGCAGCACCTCGCCCCGACCCGTCTAGTTTACACCCGAGTTGCGACCTCGGTGCAAACCGTGTGTGGAATCAGTGGCCTCTACAACGCAAACGGCAAGCCGTTTGCTGAGCGCGACGCATTGGGCGCCATGACTCGCGCCTTGGCCCATCGGGGCCCCGACGGGGAGGGTTTCTTCGAGGAGGGGCCCGTCGGTTTGGGCCACCGGCGGCTCAGCATCCTGGACCTTTCTGAGGCCGCACACCAACCCATGCTCGACCCGCAGGGCCGCTTGGTCATCTCGTACAACGGAGAGGTGTACAACTACGTTGAATTGCGCGATGAACTGCGCGGGCTCGGACATACGTTCAGCAGCACGGGCGACACCGAAGTGGTACTTGCTGCCTTCAAGCAATGGGGCGCCGACTGCGTCCACCGCTTCAATGGCATGTTCGCCATCGCCGTGTACGACCGGCAGAGCAAGCAGCTTTTCCTTGCCCGCGACCGATTTGGCATCAAGCCGCTGTATTACTTTGAGTCGAACGGGCGGGTAGGGTTCGCCAGCGAAATCAAGGCCTTGCTGCGGGCGCCCGGCGTCAAGGCGACGCCCAACCGCGCCGCCATCGCTGACTACTTGGCCACCGGCGGAACCGATCACAACGCGGAAACCTGCTTCCAGGGTATTTTTCAGTTAAAGCCGGGCCACCGGGCCTTGGTTGATGCCGATGGAATGCACATCGACCGTTGGTGGCACCCCACGCCGCGCACATCTGACGACCCTGTTGGGGTGTTTCGCGATCTGTTTCAGGACGCAGTGCGGCTCCGCATGCGCAGTGATGTCCCCGTTGGCTCCTCCCTGTCGGGGGGCCTTGATTCGGCGGCGATCGTTGGCATGATGCGACGGGTCGAGCCGTCGGCAGAAGTGCGCACGTTTACCGCCGTTTTTCCGGGTTCGCCATTTGATGAATCGCGGTACGCCAAAATGGTCGCCGACGCGGCTCACGCTGCCTGGATCACCACCACCCTGGACGGCACTGCCATGAAGGAACTGGTGCAGGAGGTCGTCTATGTGCAGGACGAACCGTTTGGCACGCCCAGCATTCTGGCGCAGCACCAGGTCATGCGTGCAGCCCACGAGGCGGGCATGAAGGTGCTGCTGGACGGGCAGGGATCCGATGAACAGTTGGCCGGCTACACCTACTTCTTTGGCCGACACTTCCTGGACTTGGCCCGCAGCGGCCACCTGGTTGCACTGGCGCGGGAGGCCGCGGCTTACAGGCGCCTGCATCGGACGCTTTTTGGATTCAAGGTGGCGGCCCTGCTAGCGACACCCGGTTTCGTGAAGCGGAGGGTGGAGGTTCCCCGGCGCCTGCTTCACCCGGATCTGGAAAAGGTTCGTCCAGACAGCACGTATGTGGGGGCGTTCACGCGCGCCACCAGTCTGGGAGATTCTCTCCACCGTCACCTGGAGTGCCGCATCCAGCACTTGCTGCGCTACGAGGACCGCAACTCGATGGCGTTCTCCATCGAGACCCGGTTGCCGTTTCTGGACTACCGGCTAGTGGAGGCCATCCTTGGCATGGGGCCCGAGTGGAAGATTCATCGTGGCATCACGAAGGTGGTGCTGCGGGAGGCGCTCGGGGATGTGTTGCCGGAAGAAGTCCGCAACCGCACCGACAAGATTGGCTACGTGACCAGCGAAGCAACCTGGTTCCGGGAGCCGGACGTGGAAGCATGGATCAGGGACCTCATCTGCACCAAGCGTTTCCAGCAGCGGCGACTGGCCAGGCCCGCTGCCGTGGAGCGGTTGCTCAAGGAGCACGCAGGCGGCAAGGATCGTTCGAGGCTCATCTGGCGGCTGGTCAACCTGGAGTTGTGGTACAGGAGGTTCATTGATGCTCCGGCCCCGGGATCACGCGACCCGAGCGCGTCGAAACCCGCATCGACGGTTGCATCTGCATCCGGTTGACGGGGGCTACTGCGCGCCGCCGGCCTTCGCTGCCTGCCCGCATAACGCTGCGGACGCAGTTTCCACGCGGCGTTGGATTGGCTGAGGAAGGCGCCCTTGCTGGGGGTCGACCCAGCTTCTCCACCGTGTGAGCTACCGGTTAAGAATGAGCGGCTCGAACGTGCATGGGTCGCGCTCCAACCGCTACGCCGTCGTTCTGCCGGGTTCATTCGCCAGGCACTTGACCGCAAGCCAACTCGGCCTGGACTCAGATCTCGCCAGGCGATTCAAGAATCGGCTGGAGCGTGGACGCCCGCACGCGGTGTGTTCGAGGAATATTCGACGAGGGCGAGGCTGGAAGGATGATCGCGAAGCATGCTCGGCGCCGGGGACGGCGCGACGCCACAAACCGTGTCGCGTGGGCGAACTTGCCAGGGCCAACACGTCCGGTTATAAGTGGCGTGAACTAGCACAAGTTCAGAGGATGACTCGAAGCGCGCAGGGCCCGGTCTTCATTGGCGCATGTTCCCGCAGCGGAACAACGATGTTGGGGGCGATGCTAGGCGGCCACTCTGCCACGGTCGCAACGCCAGAGTCGCAATTCAAGGAACACCTCTGGCAGTTTGCCACGAGCGAAGGCAAAGAATTGGACGGGGCGGCTGCCGCTGGCTTCGTCGCCGACCACTGGAGGCACCGTCTGTGGGAGGCGCCCATCGATGTGGCCGCCGCCAGCCAATGCAAGGATGTTGCCGACCTCCTGCGCCACGTGGTGGCCACCTACGCCGAGAAGCAGGGCAAGCCCTCGGACGCCCGCTGGATCGACCACACGCCGGACAAC
>JBFJVP010000026.1:0-15098 GCA_041624075.1 Thermoplasmatota archaeon
GCATCGCATAGTGTCAACAAGATGCGCCGCGGGTCCTTCACGGCTAGAACCTCGCGCATCACGGTCGCCAAGACGTCAGTCACAATCTGTGATTGGAATGGCTTGGTATATCTACATTGCTGACACGGCCAGGTGCCGTCCCGCAGTTCCACCTGCGCCCGTGCTCTGGGCGCTACGCGCTGCGAAGCCGGTCCGATGATGGCGCCCCTTTTCGTGGCTTGGACCGGCATGCCGCATGGCGAGCGTTTCGCCCTTCAATGGGCTGCGCTACTTCGTTTCTGTTCAACCACGGGTGCTGTCCACCCGTCTGGCCGAATCAACGCTGCGGCCGCGATGTTGGCGTCAATCACCACGCGCATGCCGCCACCGGGCCCCGACGCCTTGCTTTAGGCCGGCCGCGACGGCTTGTAGGCGCGGGTCGGACTATTCCGCCACGATTTCTGCGGCGATGGTCGATGCACAGGGGTGCCCCACGCTGGCGACACGAGAAGCGCCGCCTCCGTTGCTCTTATGGCACGTCCCCGCCGCGCCGCCCCTACGATGTCGAATACCCGAGAAGCCGATCGTATTCTTTGTGATCGCCGATCCAAAGGACGATGGTGGCTTTGCCTTCGGCTGGATGGGTAACGATGGAGTAGAGGAGTCGCCAACCGTCGAGGAGTGGCAGCCGCCACAGGTTCGTGAGTTCGTATTTGCGGACGAGTTCGCGTGGGATGCGGTTGCGACGGATCTGATCGCCTACGGTTGGGTCGCGTTCGAGGCGCTCTTTCCACTGCATTAACTTGCGCCGTTGTGCGTCGTCGAGTGCTGTGAATGCTTTCTTGGCATCGGCGTGCAGGCGTACCTCGACGGGCATGCTACAGTGGTTGGCTGTCGTCCCAGAGCGCCCGACTCGTGTTGAGCGTCCAGAGGACTCCCTTGGAGCCTTCTGCGGCCAGCCCGAGGCGCTTCAGTTCGTCAACGCACATTCGCACCGTTTCGTGGCGCGTCGTCTTCGCCTTCATCCGCCGCTTGATTTCGTTGAGGCTGAGGGGTTCTGTGCTTTCGCGGAGGATCAACTC
The DNA here is from genome assembly GCA_041624075.1 of Thermoplasmatota archaeon. Taxonomy (GTDB): domain Archaea; phylum Thermoplasmatota; class E2; order JACPAO01; family JAHFTW01; genus JBFJVP01. The sequence goes on from JBFJVP010000026.1 coordinate 1,062, forward strand.
CACTTCGTGAATCGTCGCCAGCGTCGGGCCACGACCCCGAATTTCGGGGGGTGGGGGCAGTGCCATGGGCATGTCATCCTTGGATGCGCTACACCTTAAAGGTATGCTACGTTTACGTAACCTCCCGTTTACGTCATGAGCTCCGTGGTGGGCCAGGAGAAACCACGGTTCACGCCCCCACCGTTGAAGTTGCAGCGACCATCGCGGATTGGTTGAGTCTGCTTGCCCCCGCCGCCCCATCCTCGTTCCCGACCCCCCACTCGCGCCACGAACACCAGCCCCAACCCCAAAACCCTCCCGTCCAAGGTGTTTCAGGCGAGCCATGTCCAGTCCCTCTGCTTCGAATCCCCTGAGTGCCGCCACGGTCGCCGCCGGCCCCTTGCTCTTGCTGGTGGGCCTGCTCTGGCACCCGTTCATCCCGGATTTGACGGATAGTGCGGATGTGGCGCGTCACTTGGAGGAAGACACGTTCACGTGGCTGGGGGCGCACTATCTTGTCGCCTTCGGCGCGGCCGTGTTGTTGCTGGGCTTTCTGGCGGTGCGGGCTTTTGTCCGGACGGCGCGGGGCCCGGAGCCGTGGACGGGGCGCGCCGTCGCGCCACTGGTTTTGGGCTCGTGCCTGTTTGTGATGTTGCCGGCGATGGAGATTGCGATGCTGGCGGTGGTGGAGGCCGGGGGCGACTCGGTGGCGACCCAGCAGGAGCTTCAGACGTGGTTCTTGCCGACGCTGGTGGCAGGTTCGGTCCTGTACGGTGTTGGCGCGGTTCTGTTTGCGGTTGGCGTGCTGCGTGCGCAGGTCCTGTCAACCGGTTTGTCCTGGGTGGTGCTGGTGGCCTTCGTGGTCTCCGCACTGGGCCGCTTTGTTCCCATGACGCTGGTGTTGATCATCAGCATCGTGGCGCTCAACGTGGCCATGTTGCCGTTGGCGGCGGCCATGTTGCGGCCTGCCAGGGGTGGGGTCGGCGAAGCTTGAGCGTGGTGGGTGTTCACGGGACGTTGGCGGAGGCTTTGGCGGCGCGTGGCCTGGCGAAGTCGTTGGTTTCTCCTGCGTAGCCTGCTGTCTTCGCCGCGGGTCGGCCGCTATCCCCCGCGCGCTTTGGCCCCTAAGCCCGAGTGGTGGCGGGTGCGCCTGGTCCCGCCAGGGCTATTGGCGACTGGTTCCTGTTCTTATGCACTCTGGGGCACCATCTGGGCTTAACCTTGGGCGCTGCGCTTCCGCTGGGCGTCCCGGGTTCCGGTTGAGGACGTTTCTGCATGAACTCGATGACTCGTATCAGGATCGTTGGCGCTGTGCTGGTGGTGGCGGGTTTGGTGGTGGCCGGTGTCGGCTTCTTCTATGCCATGCCATTGGCCAGCGATGGGCTGGATTCGGCACAGGCGGTGTACGAGCAGCAGGACGTGAGCTTGAGTTACGATGAGCAGGGGCGCCTGCTGGATCGGGGCACGCCGGAGGGCGCGCAGGCGATCATGGCGATGCTGCGCGACGAGTGGCAGTACCCCATCGATCAGGACAACTTTGACCCAGATGATCCGCTGATCAATACCCGTGACGAACTCATGTATCAGTACGCCGTGATCACGTGGCATGTTCTGCACGGCACGGCGGCGGTCACGTTGACGCAGGAGCAGGTGCCCATCACCTACCGGGGCGTCACCTACTCCGAGCCGGGCACCTACGACATTGAGGTCGGGGCCTACTACGCCGAATTGGACCGAACGCACCCCATTGAGGGCCAGTTGCGCGCCGCGTGGTCGCCGCTGGCATTGTCGCTCCTGGCGGCCTTGTCGAGTGGCCACGCCAACCAGGCGGCGGGCGAGCTCGCATGGTACGTTGGGCTCGGAGTGGGCGGCATCGGCTTGCTCTTCGCTGCCGCTGGCGCGGGCGCCATCTGGATCAGTTTCCCACCGGGCGCCGAGCGGGAGGCCCTGCCGCCCCAAAAGGGACAGCGCCCCCTTGCAGCAGCCCGCCGCCAAAGCCAAGAACCGGGCGTGGGGGGAAAACTGGCGGCGGAGCCGAAGCCGCCGCGAGGCCCGAGTCCCTAGGCATGCCATGTCCAGGAGCTCCAAAGCGTTCCAAGCGGCCGTGCGTAGCACCTCATGGCTGCGCGGCTACACCACGGCGTGGCCCACGAGCAGCAAACCGATGACGCCCAGGAACACCAGTTGCTGCGCGTGCAACAAGTAGACGCCCTTGCGCACCTTGGCCGGCGTCCACTTCCATTGCAAGAGGGCGCCGCCAACGGTCAGGAATCCCATTCCAGCCATGGCCACCCAGAGCAGCCAGTGCTGCTGCATGAGCACGGCGTGCCAGGCACCCACGACCAGCGACAGCGTGCCTGCGAGGCCATGGACGGGCATGAGCCACTTGCGGTGGGCGTGCATGAGTGGCTTGATCCAGTCCCTCCGGCCCGCTTGACGAAGCCAGCCCAGTAGCCAGCGGCGGCGCACCAGGTTGAACACCGCGATAGTGCCGGCAACCCCCAGCATCCACCCGGCGGCGGTGCCCAGCCCTTCACCAAAGTCACCCTCGGGGCCTACGACATCCTCGGCAGCGGCAGGGGTGACGAGCACGACGGCGCAGACGGCCAGCAGGGACATCCAATGGGCGCGTTTCACGGCGCAGCAGGCCGGTGCTTGGGGATAGTGCTTGCCTCTGGCGGTGCCCGGGTTACACTTGCAGGTGCCCCACGATCAGTAGCGCGGCGAGCAGGATCGTGAGGATCTGCTGGGAGTGCAGGATGAAGATCCGCCTCCGCGAGGCAGCAGAGCCCCACCGGAACTGGAGCGCGAGTCCGCCCAGCGAGATGGCGCCCATGACCGCAATGCTGGCCCACAGCAGGGGGTGGCTCTCCTCGACCACGCCGTGAACCAGGCCGGTGGCGAGGGCCAAACCCCCAGCAAGCCCGTGCAGGCTGGGAAACAGCTCCTTGTGGAGAATGGCCAAGGTGCGCATGGCTCGCCTGTTGCCGGCAAAGCGTGGCACGAGCCAGCGCCGGCGAGCGACATTCCACAGGCTGGCCACCAGTGAGACGGCGAGAAACAGGGTTGCCAGCACACCGGCGCTTTCGCCGACGTGGCCCTGGCTTGCTGCGGCTGGGGTCGCTGCCGTCAGTAGTGCTGCGTGGGCCGCCCACAGGATACGCACGCCGACACAAGCTCGCCCGAGGCTTTGGCCTTGACGGCTGGCAGGCATCAGGGCCTCCGGGCCGCTCAACTGACCGTTGCAGGGCCCCGAGGTGCCCGGCTTGGAGACTACCTGCGGGCCGGCTTGAACTGCCAGCCCTCGGCGAGGCGGGGTTTGAGCCACTGGCCCTTGACCTGAACGCGTTGCAGCGCTTCGGTGAGGCGCTCGATCTCGGATGCCGGGACCTCGGCCACGCTCATGCGGGGCAGGATGTCGATGCGGCCAACGTCCTCGCCCCTCAAGCCACCTGCGCGGGTGAGGGCGCCAACGATGTCGCCGGCTCGCACGCCGTCGTAGGTTCCGACCTTCAATCCGATGCCCACCGTAGGTCCGCCACCCGCTTGGGGCTGGGGATCAATGGGCTCGGCTGCGGGTGCGGCGGCCAGCAACTCCAGGGCGCGCACGGCGATGTCCTTCTCACTGAGACCCGCCGCCAAGGCCGAGGCGAAGGCCTCGAACGCGTCGTGGCCGGGCTCCAGCTCCAGGAGGTCGTCCACGAGGCGCTGGCGAGTAAGCAGTGCCAAGTGTTCGTCGGTTGGAACGTCGATCTTGGCCAGCCTGCCAGCGACTTGTTGGAGCATGCGAAGGCGGCGCAGGTTGCCCGGCGCCATCAGGAGGATGCTTTGGCCGGTGCGGCCGGCGCGGCCGGTGCGACCCACGCGGTGAACGTAGGTCTCGGCGTCCGGCGGCAGGTCGTCGTGGAGCACCAATTCGATGTCCTCCACATCCAATCCACGGGCGGCCACGTCGGTGGCGACCAGGAGCTTGGTCCTTCCTTCACGGAAGCGTCGCATCACGCCGTCACGAACGGGTTGGGTCATGCCTCCGTGCAGGGCTTCGGCGGCCAAGTCGCGCAGTTGTTCGGCCAGGTCCTCGACTCGCTGGCGCGTGCGGCAGAACAGCAGGGTCGCCTTGGGCTCGTGGACGCTGACCAATCGCCTGACCGCTTCGGCGCGGTCCTTCTGGTGGCTGAAGGCAAACGATTGCACGACGCTGGAAACGGTGCCCTGCTGCTTGCCGGCGCGAATCAGCTCCGGGTTGCGCAGGGCCTTCTTGGCGAGGCGCTCGATGGCCGGGGGCAGCGTGGCTGAGAACAGCAGCGTCTGGCGCTCGGCGGGCAATGCCGCCACGATGGCCTCCACCTCCTCCTGGAAGCCCATGGAGAGCATCTCGTCTGCTTCGTCCAGGGTCAGGGCGCCCCGGTCACTGAGATCCAGGGTGCCGCGGCCCAAGTGGTCGACCACGCGGCCGGGCGTGGCCACGAAGATGGCGCCGGGGTGGCGGCGGATGGCATTGACTTGGTCGTGGAAGCTGGCGCCTCCGATCAGGCACACCACGTCGACGGGGCTGCCGTGGGCGATGGCCTGCAGCTCCCGTTGAACCTGCTTGGCGAGTTCCCTCGTGGGGGTGAGAACCAAGCCAGGTCGGCCGCCGCGGGCGGCTTCAACGAGGGGCACGCCAAAGGCGGCGGTCTTGCCGGTGCCCGTCTGGGCTTGGGCAATCAGGTCACGGCCTTCCAGGGCCAACGGGATCGTGGCTTCCTGGATGGGCGTGGTTTCCTCGAAGCCCATGGCTTCCAGGGCGAGTTGAACTTCATTGCTGAGAGGGAGGTCGGAGAAACGCATGGGGCCTTCCGGGGGGATGAGCCCCTAGGCGGGGCCGGGGGGCCATCCGATATAAGCCTAGCGGGTGTTTGGTGGTGCGGGCATGGTGCCTAGATTCCGGTGTAGTCGTCCGCCGGCTCATCGCCGTAGAACACGGAAACGGCGATGTCGGCTTCCGGCAGCACGGCCGCCCGCGATGTCATGGTGGCGCGGTAGTGGCCCTTGCCGGGCAGCTCGTCGGCCCCGAATTCAACGCGGATCCTTCCCGGGCCATCGTTGGCGCCTTGTTGGCGCAGCACGTATTCGGTACCGCCGTCGGGCCAAACGGTCAGCGTCAGGTCCACCAGGGGGTCGTCCCAAGTCATCTCGAAGACCAGCGCGGAGGCTCCCTTGCGCACGGCGAAGAACACGTCTGCGTCGTCGGCGAAGAACGTGGGCGTGTAGTCGTTGGCCGTAGCGACCCGGGTGGCTGTGCCCGAGAACACCTCCACGCCATCCGGGGTCTCGTCCAGTGGGTCTGGCAAGGGCGGTGCGATGGCTGACAGCGCCGAGAGGTCCGTTAGGCTCGGCCCCGAGTCCAGCGTGGCCACGATGGAGGCGGCGGACCCGTCCATCTGTTCGCCTTGGTTGCACAACTCGGAGCAGACATCGACCAGGCCGGCCCATGGCCGCCCGTCGGGCCCCACCACGATGTCGATGAAGTCACCCACGCCGTTGCAGCGGGTTCCACCGCAGATGCCCCGTGCCAGAGGGTTGTCCGCGTCGTTGACCATCGTCGTGGCCAGCAGGGGCGAGTCGCCCGTGGCGTCCAGGATGGTGGTCATGTAGCCGTGCCACGCCGCCTCGGGATCCATATCCGGGTAGTCGGCCGCAAAATCTGTGCCGTAATACACCGCCACGGCGCGGCCGTCGCCGCTGGCCGCGATGCTGGGGAAATCGGTGGTGGCCACGCCGGGAGGCGCAATGGAGATCGCCTCGGTCCAGGATTGGCCGTAGTCGCTGCTGGCGGCGAAGTACGGCAGGCGATCCTCGCCGATCCACACGGCGTACACGTTTCCGGCGTCGTCCACGGCGATGGGAACCTCATGTGCCGGCGCCGACAACTCGCCCAGCAGTGGGTCCTCGAACGTGCTGCGGTACATGGCCACGTCGCTGATGACGTGCCGGGTCCAACTGAGGCCGTCGTCGTCGCTCACGGCAATGGTCGGAATCCCGCAGTGGCCCTTGGGGATGTACACGCGGCCTTCCGGGCCGGTTGCGCCATGAGCGTGCAGGCCGCCGCACAGGGCCGTATCGTAGATGCCGCCGGATGACGTGGGCTCCACTCCTTGGTACACCAAGGGCCGCAGGGGCCCGAAGGTCATGCCGCCATCGGGGCTGACCGCACACGCCGAATCGGCGACGCGATTGACGCAGTAGTAGACCAGGTTGGGGTAACCCACCGTGGGTGTCAGGCGGGGCTTGCCGGCAAACACAGTCTGGTGGTCCTGGCCTCCCACGGGATGACCACAGCCCACGGGGTTCATGGTCCAGGAGTCGCCGGCGTCGTCACTGAAACTGAGGGTGCTGCACGTCAAGCCCTGCAAGTCACTCACAAACACGCGGTCCGTGTCCGGATCGACGTACACGTAGGGATCGTTACTCTGGGGCGGGAACGACACGCCCGCCACGCGGGGCGTTACGTCCTCCCACACAACGCCGTCGCGGCTGCGCGCCACGGCACCCCAATCGGGGATCCGGACATCGTACGACGACAGGAAAAGCACGCCATCCGAGGTGACGCCCATGGTTGGCTCGAACGCGCCGATTCCAGTGTAACGCAGGGTCCCGGCCGGAAGCGGCGCGTCACCCATAACATCCCGCCAAGCCGGCAGGCCTACATCGGCGCCGCCGCGGTGGATCACGGCAGGCAAATCCACGGCCGCCAGGGGCTCGGCATCGTCGGACAAACAACCCGCCACCGAACCTGAAATCAATATGAGAACAACCATGCGCGCCAGGAGGGCCATGCTCGCAAAACCCTGCCTGTGGTTGTTAACGATTGGGTTACCGCAACTCGATCAAAGCCGCCGAAACCGCGCATGCGCACAAGCTGCAAAACCCGCAACCACGCAGCCGCCCTACGCCTTCTTCTCCAGCCACCCCTGCGCCAGCGCATTACGCAGGGTCATGCTGCCGGCCACCACGGCGTCCGACAGTTCGTACTCCTCGTCGCGGCGGTACCGGACGCTGGTCGTCCAATCCGTGAACTTCTTGCGCACCACGTACGTGTGCGTGGTCTTCACCGCCTCCTTCTTGGCGTGCAAGTCGCGGGTTTCCGAGAACGTCCCCTGGTACAGGTGGACCTTGCCCTCATCCAGCACGGCCGTCGTATTGGTGACGGAGTCGAGCAGGAACCGGTCGTGGCTGACCACGAGCAGGGTGCCGGGGTAGGCGTTGAGGGCGCCGATAACGACGTCCTTGGCCCACAGATCAAGGTGGTTGGTGGGCTCGTCGAGAATCAGCAGGTTGCTGGGCTTGAGAATGGACTTGAGCAACAGGATGCGCTGCCGCTCGCCGCCCGACAACGTGCTGACGGCTCGCGGCATGTCGATGTCCGGGTTGAAACGGAAACGACCCAGCAAGGCCTTGACGTCCCGTTCTTCCAGCCCAGGCCTGGCGTCCAGCACCTCATCGCCCAGGCTGCGCTCGGGTTGCAGGTCGTCGTGCTCCTGATCGACCACGATGCCCTTGACGCCGGGGCTTGCGTGCAGCGTGCCGCTGTCCTTGGGCAGGCGGCCGGTGATGAGCTTCAGAATGGTCGACTTGCCGGTCCCGTTGGCGCCAACCAGGCCAATGCGGTCGCCCTTTCGCACCTCCAAGTCGGCCCCGCGCAGCACCTCTTGGCCCTCGAAGGCCTTGGTGACGCCGGCCAAGCGGACCATCTCGTGGCTGCTCTTGGCCACGGCATCGAAGTGGAGCGCGAAGCCCAACTTGGCCAGCACCGGGTCGGGGGTGCGGTCGAGGGCGGCCTGGTACTTCTCCAGCACCTTCATGCGGCTCGCATACTGGCCATCGAAGCGCTTCTGGTGCCGGAATTGCAGGATCGTATCCTTGGCACTCGCCATGCGCTCCTGAGCCTTGGCGTGCTCGCGCCGCTGCCGCTCCAGATCCTCGTCCCGGGCCGCCACGTAGTCCTCGTAGTTGCCCTCATAGCAGGTAATGGTGCGATTGTTCACCTCGAACACTCGGGTGGCAACGTTGTCCAGGAACAACCGGTCGTGGGCCACCACCAGGACGGTTCCCTCGAAGGCGCGAAGCCAGTCTTCCAACCATTCAATGGCGCCCACATCCAAGTGGTTGGTCGGTTCGTCCAGCACCACCAAGTCACCTGGGCGAGCGGCGGCGAGGGTGCGGGCCAGAAACAGCCGCGTCCGCTCGCCACCCGAGAGCTTCTTGGCAGACCTCTCCAGGTCGCCGTCCTCGAAGCCAAGCTCCCGCAGAATCTCGCCGGCAGCGGCGTTGGCCGTGGGGCGCGTCGCCAAGGCGATTTCCCGCTCCAGTTTGGCGTAGCGTTCCAGAACGGCCTCGTAGCCTGGCTCCTCGTACAGCGCCGGATCGGCGATTCGCACCTCCAGTTGCTCCCATTCCCGGGCCAAGGCTGGGGGCACCGGCTTGGGGGCGCCCAGCAAGTCCGCCACGGAGGCGCCGGCCGGCACTTCCGGGTGCTGGTCGAACCAGTGAATCTTCACGTCCCCGACGCGAAGGGTGCCGTCGTCCGCCCTCTCCCTGCCGGCCAAGATGCGCAGCAGCGTGGTCTTTCCCGCGCCGTTGGGACCCACCAGTGCCACGCGGTCACCGGGCTCGATCTGGAACGAGGCGTTCTCGAACAGCATCTGCGAGTAGCCCTTGGCAAGCGCCTGGGCTTCGATGAGGGGCGCCATCAGTGGGCTCCCGCGGGGACGATCGGAAGGTGCACGGTTGGCGCCAGTCGGCCTTGGACCTTGAACGTGGTGGGCGGCGGCTCCCGATCGGGCCTGCGGCGAAAGTCCAGATGGAGCTGATCCCATGAAGGCCGAGTGGGGCATCGGCACAATGCCCGCCGCGAAACCTTGAACGGCCCCCGGGGCCGACAGAGGCTTGGCCCCACACGGCCGGGGATGAACATGCACGAACCAGCGCTAGGCTACAACGTGACGTATGAAATTAAGAAAGGGGAGCTGGAGGCGTTCACGCGCCTCGCCAAGAAGGCCAGTTCCCTGGTGCGGGACGAGGAGCCGGGCGCGCTCGATTACAGGTGGTACCTGGACGAGGATGGCCGGCACTGCCAGCTCTACCAGCGCTACCGGGATCAGGATGCGCTGCTCAAGCACCTGACCGGCCCTGTTGCCATGACGATCTACCCGGAACTCCTCGGCCTGGCCAAAGTGGAGCGCTTGGAGGTGTATGGCCGGCCGTCCGCCAGGGCCAAGAAGCTCCTCGACGACTTGGGTGCCACATACGAATTGCCCCTGGCCGGGTTTGACCGGCTCAAGCGCGAACGTCGCGTGCATGAAGTGACCGCGTGACCGTGCGCGTGGCCGGGGGTCCTTGAAACGAGCCACCCGAGGTTTGCCGGCTCAGCTATCAGCGCGGCGGACAAACGAGCCGATCTGGAGTCCATGCACAAGGACTCCCGGCGCCCCGCCGGGCCGGTGGCCCACCGGCGGTGTTCTACGGGCTACTTAAGCCCATGAGCAACCAGCTTCTCTTGGCGCACACCGCGCCATCCGTGCCACCCGATCGCCGTGGTCCTGTGCCGCCGTGGTCCCGTGGTGCGCGACGGAGATGATGACAATGCCAGAGAACACCATTCAGTACGCCGCCCGGTTCAAGATTCGCCCGGGCCGCGTGGAGGAGTTCAAGCGCGTGGCGCAGGAATGCGTGCAAATCGCCAAGAACAAGGAACCCGGCACCCTTGACTACCGATGGTTCCTGGATGACCGGGGTAGAGAATGCGTGATTCAGGAGACCTTCACCAACCCAAAGGGACTCCTGGACCACTTGAACGGCGACATCGTGACCAACCACCTGCCCCGCCTGTTGGAGGCCTCGAAGTTGAAGTCCCTCGAGGTCTTTGGCGAACCGAGAAGCCCGGAGGCACGACGTGCACTGGACGAAATGGGGGCCAAGTACTACGGGCCCGCGATGGGCTTCACCCACCTCAAGGCCGAGCCGGCCACCCAGAGCGCTGTGCAAGCCGAGTTGACCGTGCCCACGACCACGGGCCGAGCCGCTGGCGCCTCGTCGGCGGCCAGATCCGCCGGTTCGAGGGCTGCTTCGTCCGGCTCCCAGGCCGCCTCGTCCGCCAAGTCTGCTGCATCGGGCGCGGCATCCCGTGCCCGCAGCGCCGCCAGCCGGCCCAAGAAGGGTCGGCCGTAGGTCGATCTGCCGACTAAAGGGCCCCCCTCCGACTGCGGCTCGGAGGGAGGCCCACTTTGCCCACTTGGTCTAGACGACGGATTCCAGGTCTCGCATGGCCTTTGCCTTGCGGGATCGGACCATCCGGGGCCGGCTCCATCCGTACAATGCCAAGAGGACCGCTGCGGCGCCAGCGGCAATGGCTTGGATGAGGTTCAGTTGCCTCGTCAGGGTGTAGCCCGCGATTTTTGGTGTTGACTTGGTGAGGATTAGCGCCGTATGGATCAACGCCTCCCAGGTGCACAGGCCGGCCAGGAACTTGGCCATCTCTTTGGTGGCAGCCATGGCTTGACGTGGGCCGTTCAAGGGCTTAGGTGCTTGGCCCTGGGCCAAAGTCCCCGCAGGAGGCCCGGCGCTCACGGGGCGCCCTGGAGGCAGCCTTTACAGGGCGCGTCGGCTCGCCCGCGCCTGAGGGAACGAGGTGGGCGAACAGTCGCAGAGCAGGCAGTCGGTTGTGCTGGACGGCGCCAACTTGACAATCGAACAAGTGGTGGCCGTGGCGCGTGAAGGTGCCAACGTTTCGGTGTCCAGTGACGCCTGGGACGCCGTTGATGCCAGCCGGCGTGTGGTTGATGATTTGCTGGAGCGGGAAGAGGTAGCCTATGGGATCACCACGGGCTTTGGCGAGTTCGCCCACGTCAAGATCGAAACGAGCCAGGTGCGGGAATTGCAGCGCAACCTGATCATGAGCCACGCCGTGGGCGTGGGGGAGCCCCTGCCCGACGAGGTGGTGCGGGCCATGATGGTCATTCGGGTCAACACTCTCGTCAAGGGGGTATCAGGCATTCGCCGCTCCTTGATCGAGCGCTTGCTTTTGTTCTTGAACCAGGGCGTCACTCCGGTCGTGCCGTCGAGGGGCAGCGTGGGTGCCAGCGGCGACTTGGCGCCCTTGGCCCATATGGCGCTTCCGCTGATCGGCTTGGGTCGCGTGCGCGTGGGCGGCCAGGAAATGACTGCCGCCCAAGCCCATGATCGCCTGGGCGTCGAGCCGGTGGTGCTGGAGGCCAAGGAGGGTTTGGCGCTCATCAACGGCACCCAGTTGATGAGCGGCATTGGCTGCCTGGTGGTTCACGATGGCACCGGTTTGCTGGGGGATGCGCAGATCTCGGCGGCGATGGCGCTGGAGGCCCTCATGGGAAGCGTTCGGCCCTTTGAGGCACGCATCCACGAGGTGCGCGCCCACCCCGGTCAGGGCATCGTCGCTGCAAACCTTCGAGCTTTGACCGCCGATTCCCAGATCGTGCACAGCCATGTGGGCTGCACGCGCGTGCAGGATGCGTACTCGATTCGGTGTCTGCCGCAAGTCCTGGGGGCCTGTCGGGACGTGTTGGAGCGGGCCCGTCAAACCATGACGATCGAGATCAACAGCGCCACCGACAATCCGCTGGTGTTTCCGGATGGCGAGATCATCAGCCAGGGCAACTTCCACGGCGAGCCCATCGCGTTCGAGTTGGATTTCCTGGCCGTGGCTCTGGCCGAGATGGGTAGCATGGCGGAGCGGCGCATCGAGCGAATGGTCAATCCTGACTTGTCGGAGGGCCTGAAGCCGTTTCTCGTGGATTCGGGCGGCTTGAATTCTGGTTTCATGATTGCCCAGTACGTGGCCGCCGCCTTGGTGTCGGAGAACAAGGTTTACGCGCATCCGGGGAGCGTTGACTCCATTCCCACGAGCGCCGGGCAGGAGGATCATGTGTCCATGGGCAGCGTCAGTGCATTGAAGCTGGCGCAGGTGTTGGAGAATGTCCGCAGCGTGATTGCCATTGAGGCACTGTGTGCCACCCAGGCGTTGGACTTCAAGCACGATGAGGGCTTGGCTCCCGGGCCGGGCAGTCGGGCGGCCCATGACCGAATCCGCGAGACGGTGCCACGGCTTGAGGGCGATCGGGTGTTGGCGGATGATGTGGAGGCCTTGACGGCCCTGCTGCGTTCGGGTGCGTTGCGGCAGGCTGTGGCTGCCGCTGGCGTGCAACTCAGCTAGTTGGGTTAGCGCTGGCCTGCGGGGGGCTTTGTCCGGTTCGCTGGAGGCTTTCCAGGTTGACGTGGGCAAAGAGTGGGCTGGCCAGGGCGGCGGTGAGTCGGCCGTGCTTGGTGGGGAAGTATTCGATGCGCACCGGTTGTTCGTCGAAGACTTCGCGTTCGATGAGGCCCGCTTCCTTGAGACCCTTCAGTTTGTTGCTGAGGGTGCGGGTGCTGAGCCCGAGCAGCTCATGGAGTTGGGTGAAGCGCGCCCGGCCCAGGGTCGCCAGGACGAAGAGCAGTTCCATGGTCCAGGGGCTAAACAGGTCTCGGCTGGCCTGGACGCTGGTGGTCAGCCAGGCGGCCTGTTCTTGGGGCGTGCGGCCTTCGAGGAATTCGAGGATGCTGAGGCTGAATTGGCCGGCTTGGCGGCGGCAGGCTTCGAATTGGTCGAGGGTGGCCTGGTCGAGCATGGGGCAGTCGCGTCCGAGGGGGTCGCTTTCCATTGCGACAGTGGCTTTGTTCACGTGCAGCACCTGTTGGGCTTGCGCCTACCCCCTTTATGGTGTCCATCAGACATAGACTTTACTTGAGGAAGTAGCTGTGAACCGTAAACTGCCCTCCCGTGTCGAGCGCCGCGCAGTCGGCGCCCTCGTCAGCCTTCTCTTCAAACGCGACCGCAGCGGCGGCCCCTGGCGCGTTCCACAACACCTTCCCCACGAAGAGGTCCACTTCGAAGGCAACAGCGGAGCAAACCTGTCCGGCCGCTACTTCCACCGAGACAACGAGGCAGCGGCCAGCCGGGGGGTCGTCGTGCTCGTCCACCCCGACCGGCGCTACGCCCAACACTGGTTCGTCCGCGAAGGCTGGGTCGACCTGCTAACAGCCGCCGGCTTCGAGGTGCTCACCTTCGACCTCACCGGCTACGGCCAAAGCCAGGGACCCGCCAGCTACTACCACGAAGACGTCGCCGCAGCCGCCCGCTTCGCCGCGCGCTGGAGCGGCGGGCTGCCCACCCACGTCATCGGCGTCAGCATCGGCGCTTTCGCCGCCAGCAACGCCGCCCCCCTGCTCGACGGCGTCCAATCACTTACCCTCGAATCCCCCTACCCCAGCTTCAAGGACTGGTACACCCACGGCCCCACGACCCCACTCGAACGAGGCATCGGCCGCCTGGGAACAGGCATGCTCGGTATCCTCTTCAGACGCAGCGTGCGCGCCACCAGCCCAGCCATCAACATGCCCGACGCCGCGCCCCAACGCATCCTCGTCGTTGCCACCACCAGTGACCAAGTCACCCCGGACCACCTGAGCCAGCGCGTCGCCCAACTGGGCCCCGCCGACCGCACCAGCTACCTCGCAGTGGCCGGAGCCGCCCACCTGGAGATCCTCCAGCACAGCCGCCAATACAGGCAAGCACTCCTCCAACACCTGGGCCTCGACGCCGCCCAAGCGGCCCTGCACGCGGCATCCCAGCGCGCCGTGGCCAACGCTGAAGCGCCCACCGCCGCTGCCCCAACCATGCACAAGAGTGGGGAGTTGCGCGAGGCTGTCGCGGTATGAGTGGTGAGCCGCTTTCCATAGCTACCCACGGGCGTCAACTCGCTGGGACCTGGTACGCAGCCGGCCAAGCCCGCGGCACCATCCTGTTGCTGTGCGCGCTCGCCGTGCCCCAAAGCGCCTACCGCCACATCGCCGCCTGGCTCGCCGAGCACGACTGGAACGTCCTCACCTTTGACTATAGCGGCACGGGCGCCAGCCGCACCGGCGGCAAGGCCGACCGACGAATCAGCGCCGACCAGTGGACCAAACACGACCTGCCCGCCGCCCTTGCGGCCCTGCGGCAGCAGCAAC
>JBFJVP010000027.1:0-14016 GCA_041624075.1 Thermoplasmatota archaeon
AGGGATCGGTCACAGCCACGGTCTGGAAATCCGGAATAGCCCCCGAAAAGACGGCCAAGTTGACCCATTCGTTGCTGCCGGCCGGGGCGACCTGGACGAACAGTTGATCCGTGTCAGGCGTCGATTCACCGCGAACCGAGAACATGAACGCCGTCATGGTTTTCCCCGACAAGTCCAGCGGTGCCGCCTTGAGGAGTGACGCCCGGCCATTCGGGCCGTAGCCTTCCCTCGACGGAAGCGAACCCACGGAGCGCAGGATCGTGTTGCACGCAGAGGTGCCATCGACGCCACCAGCCGAGGATGTCCCCCAACCGGTGGCTGCCGCCGCAACAGGCACCGGACCCTGCGCGATGGCATGCCACCTCTCCGGCGAGCAGCCATCGTTCCAGGTCTCCTCGTAGAAGACCACTTCAGGCACGGCCTGGGCGCCGGGGGTCACGATGAGTGTGCCAGCCATCATGAGCAAGGCAACCAAGACTCCCTGAACGCGGCTCACAAGACTCACCTCCGGGTCACCGCCAACAAGATTACGAACAGTGCAGCAACAACGAGGAACAGCGCTGACACGTACCAGTACTCCTTCAGGCTCTGAACGAACTGGCTCTGCGTGTCGATCCGGCCGCTCTTGCCCGTAACGGGGTCGTAGTAGCTCTCAATGCCACCCTTGTTGTCAATGTCGTACGTCCAGTCTTCCTTACCGTCGCCGGTCACATCCTTCAAGGTAATGGGAATGCACCGACCATCGGCGCCGGCACCCTTGCGAATGAAGCAATTGGGTCCGCGGCCCTGGTAAGTGTAGACCTCATCCAGCGTGCCATCGCCATCCACATCGGCCAACTGCAAGCTGGCCAAGCGGCCTGCGCTGGCAAACAGCACCGGCTCATTGGCGTCGACCTTCTCGTTGCCGTTGAGGTCCACCACATAGTCCATGATGTTGTCGCCGTTAATGTCCACCGGGATCAGGTCGCCAAAGACGCCCGTGGTGACGTCAAAGTAGACATCGAGGGTTCCCGTTGCGAAGTCGTACACACCGTTGGCGTTCAACCCATCGCCATCCGTATCCAGGAAATAATCCAGAATACCGTCGCCGGTAACGTCCTTGGGCAGGCTGAGAACCTTGCCGGACAAAGTTGCACGGGCCAAGTCCTGGAAAACGGTCCGGTTAGGGTCCCAGTACCTGTCTGGCAACTGGTCGCCAGCAGTGTCAAGGAAGTGGTCGACCGCGCCGTCATCATTGGCATCGGTGACGTAGATCAGCCGCTGCGTGGTGACATTGTTCACCTGAACGTTCACCATCTTGGACGCGCGGGCTTCCGGCGTGAGGAAGCGGGCCAACAGCGGATCACCCGTGGCACTGCACGACAGGCACACCGTCTTGACGCCAGTGGTGCTCGACGACTCGGAGAACGCCTCCTTGCCATCCCGGCTGTCGCGGTTGACATCCACGGCGTACTCCACAAAGGTATCACCATCCACGTCCCGCGCCGTGTAGGGCAAGATCACCGTGTTGGTGGTGTGAGTGTGCGTGAAATTGGCAAACGCCTCGTGGGTCGATGTTGCAATGACATCCACGGGAACGTTGGCGCGTTGGCGAATACCGCCCGGCAACTGGAAGTTGAGCCGGGTTTCCTTGACCTCCCCGGGCAACAACTCGACCACCGTCGTCGTGGTGAAGGTCGGGTCGATCTGGCTGGCGTACGTTCCGCCATCAGCGCTGAGCACCAAGTTCTTCAGTGGCAGCGTGCCGTTGTTCTTGAGCACCAAGGTGTGCCCGACCAACGCCTCGGGAACCGCATAGACCGGGTCCCGGACGGGACTGATTTCAAGTTTCACCAAGCCGACTTCCACGTTGACCGTGGTGCTGGCCCCCCGCGTCGCATCGCCAACACTGTTGGCAAACACGGCCAACTCCAATTGCTGGCCGGGCGTCGCGGATTCGGGAGCGTTGACCTGTAGGCTAATGTCACGCGACTCCAAGGGCTGGAGGGGAACCGATGTCGGGGAGAAACTGAAGCTCCAGCCCGCAGGCAAGCCCAGCACGCCAGTCATCTCCAACGTGTCCTGTGACAAGCCCCGGTTGGTCAACTCAAGAACGAAGTTGGCGTGGCTACCGGGTTGAATCAGGGTGGCATTCTCCTCGGGCGTGGCAATCCCCACACCGTAACTGGAAGCCAAGTTGATCATCACGTCCGCTTGCTGGCTGAGGTTGCCGGCCGTCGCCTGGAACCGGATCGGCAGTCGGCTGGTACCCAGGGCATCCGCCGGCGCGGTCACCTGGAATTCGGCCACGGCCTGGTTGTCTTCGAACGCGATGTTGGTGCTCTTGACGCTGGTCAACCGCCAGCCAGCGGGCAGCCCGCTGACGCGGGTAACCGTCGTGCTGCTCTGGCCAGTCAGGTCGCTGACCTTGAGGAAAATCGACGTCGGCTCGCTGCGACGCACCAAGTTGTCGATGGGATCGCCCACCAAGAACAGGTCGGAGGTTGAGGCAACCGGCTTCGCGCTCATCGTGACGATCTTGGAAAGAGCCTGGCTGTTGGTAACGAGCACCTGGAACTGCGTTGCCGGGTCCGTGGCCGCGGCAGAGGATGGCACGCTCACTTCAACAAAGCCGTGCCAGCGGCCCAGCGAGGGGACGAACACACTGGTGAGACTCGGTGTCGGCGTCCAACCCTGCGTCGTGGCCCGGTTGGCAATCTGGATGTTGTAGGTGTCGGACTCCGTGCCCAAGTTCTCGATGGTGAAGGGCAGGCGAACCGATCCGCCTAGAGGTGCCTGAAGGAGGGGGCTTGCCGTGGTAGCCTGGAAATCGTAGGTACCCACGACGCGGGCGGTAATCCGCTTCGACGTGGACACGACGCCTTCCTGGCCTGGCACGGAACTGAAGATCTGAACACTGTGGCGCTCGCCCAGATCAACATCATCCGGTGGCGTCAGGACAACGTTGGCAAGAACCTCGTCGTAGACACCCGCCGTGCAGCGCAGGGTGCGCGTGGCAACCGTGGCAGAGTCGTTGGGGGTGCACGAGTTGCCGTCGTGGATGGTTGCAACGGCGACGATCTGGTGGGTCCAGCCTTCGTAGCCCGATTCAACCTGGATGGTCATCGTTTCCTTCTCGTTGCCCTTGTTGACGACGCGAATCGGGAAGGAGATGCTGTCAGTGGGGCCGTCCTGCGTGAAGAGTCCCAGGTCGCTGGCGACCCGGCCGTCCTTCAAGCCCATCTCGATGCTCACGGAGTGGATGCTGCCAGCGTAGACGTTCTCACGCTGGAAGTCGCCCGGCGCGGTCAGCGTCGCCTCAATGTTGAGGCGCTTGACGACCGTGCGGTCGAGCGACGAGCGAACCGTCAAGGAGAACTCGGCCTCGTCGCTAACAGCCTGCGGGCCGCTCACGTTGGGGCAGCCGTCACCCGTGGCACGGGCCCATGTGCCCAGTTCCAGGGGAACGTAGATGGTTTCGCCCGGGTTGACTTCGTAGTCATTCAGGTTGTAGACGCCCGAGAAACCAGCGGCCTGGGTGGTCGCCAAGACGTTGTTGGCACCGTAGCCATCCGACGACAAAACCGGAACCTCGCCGGTTGGCGGCAGGGAGAAGCCCCAGCCGTTGGGAATACCGTCGTACGGCGTGGCCGCGCTCTCGCCGCCAGCGCAGCGCGCCGTGTGGGTGCCCACGTTGGGGTTCCAGGAGCCACGCAGTTCGTAGACATCCTTCTGGTCGCCAGTGTTGGTGATCTGGATGCGGTAGATGGCCGTCTGGTCGAACGCAGAGTCCGAAATGAAGCCCCGTGTTCCCTGGATATCTTCGGTCAATGTGCCAAATGAGATCAGGGGCCCGTCGTCCGTGGCGTGATCATCCGCATTCTCGCGCCACGTTCGCTCATTGGAATCCGCCACGCCCAAGAGGACATCGTTGACCACGAGCAC
The DNA here is from genome assembly GCA_041624075.1 of Thermoplasmatota archaeon. Taxonomy (GTDB): domain Archaea; phylum Thermoplasmatota; class E2; order JACPAO01; family JAHFTW01; genus JBFJVP01. The sequence continues at coordinate 3,925 of JBFJVP010000027.1, forward strand.
CTTGATGGGCACCGTCAGCGTGTGCTTGACACTCGAATCACCGATGCGGGTCGCCTGGAACGTGGCCAAACAACTGGTGCCCGGCACGGTATTGACCGGCGGCGTAACGGTCACCACGAGGTCAGCGCGACTGGACGGGTGCAGGGTGATGCTGGGCGGATTAAGCGTGAAGATCCAATCCGCGCAGTTGCTGCCCACGCTGTCACCCACCAGGATCTTGCTGATCAGGAACGAATCCCGCATGAAACCATCATTGCGAATCGCAATGGCCGTCGCGGAGTCCTGGTTGGGGCGAACCTCCAATTGAGCCCTCGTGGAACTCAGCGTAACCCCGGGCACGTTAGCCGATTCCAGCACGATCTTCGTGTTCAGAATCACGGTCTTGAGTGACTGATCCAAGGCCGAGACCGCACTCACGACCACATCCACCGATTCCCCATTGGGAGCCGTGGAAGGCGTTCGAACGATGACCGTGACATCCCGGTGCTGTCCGGGCCCGATGGCCAAACTCGAGGCGCTGACAGAAGCACTCCAGCCACTCTTGGACGGAGGCGGCGCAGAGATGCTGATCGTGTCCAGGGCGGCGCCCTGATTGGACACGCGCACCGTGAAGTGGGTTTGCTGGCCCGCGACGGCCTTGTGGACGATCTTGCCGCCCTCCACGAGTTCGCCCGGCGCTGGTTCGATGTTGAAAGCGACGAGGCCCGTCCGGAAGTCGTTCTTGACGCTCAGCTTCCTGAACGGGTTGTCCTGGTACAACTCCACCTCATAGATGCCATCCTGGAAGTCCTTGCCATAAATGAAGGAGTAGCGGAAGACGCCCGCCGCGTTGGTGAGCGTCGTGTACGAGATGCGGTCCTGGTCGTTGCAGCAGCGGGCCACGGTGGCCGTACTGATGTTACCCTGATCGAGTCGGATGTAATCGCCCGCCACGCGGACACCGGTGGCATCGTCGATTGTAATGGGACGGATGCGCATGCGGTGCTGGCTCTGGTCCAGGTTGTCGATAGGGCAAGCACCCACACGGGTCCCGTCGCCACAGTCGATACCGCCCCAGACGTTGAAGTGCACGCCCACCATGTTGACGACGCGGTCCTGGGCATCAGATGCGGCGCCGGGCGGGAACACGTCGCGGAAATCGTTGCGGCGATCCTCCGTCCACAGGGCCATGCGCGCCGAGTCGCTCTTGAAACTGATCGAACTCGGGTAGCTGGTTGTGTCCGTCCAGAGGACACCGGCACCGTTCTCCATGCGGTACTGGACACTGAAGGTGGTTCCGCGGGCAAAGTCCTGTCCAAGCACGCCACCAAGCGCCAGATCGCCCGTGTACAGGCCAACCCGGCCGGGGTTCGGGGACACGCCGCTGGAGATGGGTGCGTCGCCGGCACTGTTGAGCACCACCGTGGTGAAGGGAGTCGAAGACCTTTCGCTGCCGGCCGGGTACTGGTACACATCCATGAGGATCGTGGATGGCAGCAGGCCCGGAACCGACCCGTACTGGCCCACGTAGATTGAAGCCGAGATCTGGGAGATGCGGAGTTCGTCGCGGGCTGCCAAGCCGGGCGTCATGTCGAAACGGGGCTGTTCCTGGGGCGGCAAGACCGACGTGGAACCCGTGGGGCCCGTGACCCGAATACCGGGACCCATGGCGATGCCGCGGCTGTTTTGGCCGCTGCCGCTGTTGGTCGGGGCGGCCAGATCCATGATGAACGCGTCACCTTGGGCGATGGTTCCTGAAGCCTCGGCTTCGGCAGGAGCACTTGCGGCTGACAGGAAGTAGTCCTGCGTATGCAGGTAGAACGTGGTGGTTTCCTCCAGGCGCTGGAAGTCGCTTCCCGGCCGCAGGTTGGCCGCCGTCAGCGCATCGATGATCGCGGGCGTGTTCGCCGTTGCTGGTGTAACAGTCAGGAGCGTCGGGCCTACCATCACCAAAGCGATGAGAAGCGCCAGTCTCGGGAGCGAGTTCGAATTCGACATGGAATGGATCCACCGGTGTTCAGGACTTATAAGCCCCCAGGAGGGGCAAGCCCGGATTGTTGTTTTGCGTGGACCTGGCACTTCTTATCCTTTGCGATTCATCAGGGGCGGGGCCCTGACGAGCGACGGGCCGCCAGGGCGACCACCAACAGCAGCACGGCCAACAGGGATGCGCCCGGACTCTCCTTGGCTGGCGGCTCGATTTCCGCCACCTCGGCAGGTTGAACGCCGATCAGGAACGTGCGGGCGTCGCTCTTGGTGGCATCACCCAGGGATTGAACCGAAGCGCGCAGCACAACCGTCTGGTTCACGTCCGCGTCAAACGGCGCCTGCACCTTCAGGTTGACCGTGGCACTCTGGCCGGCGGCAACACTGGTGAACCGGTGGGACGGGAGGCCCGTCTCGAAGACCGTGGTCCACAGGAGGGGGCTTCCCGTGACCGTGACATCGAAGCTGTCGGGCGCATTGCCGTCGTTTTGCACCGTGATGGGGACCAGGATACTTTGGCCCTGAACCACCTTGGCGGTGCTGGCGACGATGAGTTTTGGCTGGAAGGCCGCCCCGACCTTGCCGGTGAAGGCAAAGGCAACCCGGGGATCCGCTGCCAGCGACAGGGTTGCGGTGGCGCCTTCCAGTTCGGCTGCATCGGGGGGCGCGTTGAGGGTAACCGTGACGTTGGCGCTCTCCCCCGGCTCCAACTCCACCGTGGCCGGGGCAACCGTGGCACTCCAGGATGAACGATCGACGACCACAGCGAGGCCCGTGCGGTCTAGCACGTTGCCCACGTTGCGCACCACGGCGGGGAATGCAACGCTCATGCCAGGCGATACCGCCATGCTGGGAGCACCTGCCGTCAACTCCCACGCCTTGGCTTCAGGCACATCAACCAGGAGCACCACCTCGCCGCCAGGGCTACCGCCCAACACATGCTGGATGCCCACGGAGTACCGACCCGGAGGCGTCAGTGCGGGGACGGCCACCTCAACACTGGTGCCTGCTGTTGCCAAGAGTGCAATGTTGAACGTTGCCGGCGTGGCCGTCGCGTTCCAGCCGTCGGGCACATTGGTTTGGATGTCGACGGTTTCAGCCCGGTTGCCCAGGTTCTGGTATTCCACGCTCACCGCTTGACTGGCGCCGGGTGCCACGCTGACGGCGTCCAAGGCGCGGGGCTGCAATCGGTGAAGGGCCGGGTAGATGAGCACCTCGGTGCCGGCGGCCACGGCCGCCACCTCGCCATCGGCACTCAGATCCACCGACGCAACGGGGCCCGCTGCCAGGTCCGTCCACAGTGGTTGAAGCTTCGCTCCGACGGAGTACAAGGCAACGAATCCCTGGCTTGTACCGGCCATCAGGAACTTGCCGTCACGGGAAAAGGCAAGATCCGTGATACTTCCCTCGAGGGTCCGCGTGTCGGCCAATGCACCCGTGGCCGCATCGCGGTCGAGGCTGTAGAACCGCAACGTGCCGACCGCGTCGCCGGCTGCAAAGGCAGTGGCGTCCTCGCGAATGGCGACGGCCAGCTGGGCCTGGTTGGAGGGGTGGCGGCTAAACGCATGGGTGGCCGAGTGGTCCCGTGAGTAGACTGCGACCTCGCCGCTGGCATACCCGGCCACCGACCAATGCGCCGAATCGCTGGAAACAGCCACATCACGGGCTTGGCTCTGGATCGCGGCGCCATTGGTTTCGGTGCCGCCGGGCAGCAGGACCCGATGGGATTTGCCTGCGGCGTAGACCAGCATGCCTCCGTCGGTGGCCAAGTCGACCCGGGTTGGCGCCTCGGAGGGCAGTTTTTCGACCAGCAGCCGCGTGGGCGCGAGCCACCCGAACACTTGCACGCGGTGAGGCACCTCGCCGCCGGTGCCCTGGATGGCCAAGGCAACGGTGTCTCCGGGACCGTCCATATCCACGTCGTGAATGATGCCCGCGACCTCGAGGCTATGACGCAGCCCCTGCTGGGCCGTGATGAGCAGGACGCGGGACTTGGAAGCGCTGATGTGGCTGGCCACCACGGCGCGGCTCCCGTCTTGGGACATGGCGACGGCGACGGCGTCACCGTCACATAGCGTGATGAGCGCCTCGGGGTCGATGTTTGCCGATGCCGCGTCGCATTGGGTTGAATCCGCGTGGCCGGCCTGCAAGCGCCCGCCGGCAGCGTCCCAGAGCTTCCAGACGTCGCCGTGCAGGTTTTCACTTGGCAGGCCCACGCCGGGGCTGGGCGGCGGATCCAGGGTGCCTCCGATCACGTGACGGGAGAAATCCGCGATTGCCGCCTCCTGGAAGTCGCCGTTGCCAGTCAGGGCCGGCTCCTTTCGCCGGTTGGGGTCTGTCTGGGCGAGGGCGGTTGGCGCCAGGAGTATCAAGACAATTAGCAGGGCGCCGGCGCGGTGCATCGTTTTTCGATGTGGGGCTCAGCTATGAAAAGGATTTGATGCCGATACGGCGCCAAGCTCTTGGTCATGCAGCGGCCACAAGTGGTTCCTGCGGCCTAGCTTTGCGCCAGGAGGCAGTCCGCCATGCGCTTGCGCACACGCCGCAGCACTGACCGGTTGTCGTAGGCTTCGCCCGCCGCCGCGACGGGGGCAGCCAAGGCGTCGGCGACCAGTCGCGTGGCGCGGGTGAGTTCGTCGACGATGGTGACATCAGCAGTGCGAGCCGTGCGGCTGAGGGGGTTCAAGTCAATCGTGATCACGGTCTTTCCCATCGCCTTGAGCGCCTCGCACCGGTCGCCGTCCTCGAGGGGCACCAGCACTACGTCGGCGCCACCGATGCCTTGGGAGCAGCATAGTGCCCGGTCGGAGGCAAGGCCCGGAATGCGAGCGTCGGGGTGGCGGCCCAGAACTGTCCCCGGCTCGGCGCCAGCCGCTTCCATGGCCGCTACCAATGCCTCGATGCGTTCGGGCGTGCGGTGAAACAGGTTGACTTCCAAGCGTAGCGTCGGCAGCGCGCTGGCGACCTGGAGGCAGCCGGCTGCGTCCAGGGCCACCACGTTTCCGTTGAGGCTCAACACCGGCTGCCTGGCGCGCGCCAGGAGCCTGGCCGCCTCGGCTGCCGCCTCCCTGGCTTCAGGTGGCGTGGCTTCGCCCAACAGGTAGTCAAATGCTTCGCCGCGTCCATGGGCAATCAGCCCGGTTCCATGCACGAGGCCTGCCTCGACGGCGCTTTTCATGCGTTCACGCACGCGCAAGGACTGCGCGCGGGGGTGGTCGTCGGGGATGTTGGTTTCACTCATGCTTGCTCCCAGTCGAGTCCGAAGTCGATGCTGACGGCGTGGTGGGTGAGCGCGCCCAGGCTGACCCGGTCGGCCCAGCCGTAGTCGGTGATGTTGTCGGGGGTGATGCCGCCGCTGGCCTCGATCTTGATGTTGGGGTGCTGGGCCCAGACAGCTTCTGCCCACTCGCGCCCCGTGGCAGGGGCCTGGTTGTCGATAAGCAGCCAATGGGCGCCGGCACCGGCGGCTGCCATGGCGTCCTCCAGGCTTTCCACTTCCACTTCGAGGAGCTTGTCCGGGTGGGCGGCCCGCAACCGGGTCGTGGCCGCCGCCACGTCACCCGCCACGGCCCGGTGGTTATCCTTCACCATCATGGCGTCATAGAGGCCAAAGCGGTGCGGATCGCCACCCCCGATGCGAATGGCCTCCTTCTCGAAGGCCCTGAAGCCGGGCGTGGTATTGCGGGTGCCGGCAACCATGCAACCGGAGCATTGCCTGGCCAAGCGCTCGGCCAAATCGCGGGTTTGGGTGGCGATGCCACTCATGCGACCCACGATGTTGAGCGCCAGGCGCTCTCCGGCGAGGATGGCCTTGGCGGGCCCCTCCACGCGCAGCACGGCCGCGCTGGCCGCCACGCGGTCGCCATCCGCCACCAACGGCTGCGCCTGGGCCCCGAGACGACCGAACACCTCCACGGCGTGCCGCAGTCCAGCCACCACCGCGTTCTGGCGTGCCACCATCAGCGCTGCGCCGCGTTGGTCGCCAAAGAGTGGCTCACTGGTGATGTCCCCGGTGCCCAGGTCCTCCTCCAGGTACAGGGCGATCCAGTCGGTCACGCCGCTGCGACCCAGAGGGCCCTCTTAGAACCGGTGGCTCGTCTGAATAAAGCGGCCAAAAGGATGTTTAGCTCCTTGGCTGGCTGAGAAGCATGCGTTCTGCCTGTATCCTGATGGCCCTGTTGTGCGCAGCCCCCGCCGCGAGCGCCCTAACGCTCAACGCCTCGCCCGAACCGTTGGCGCCCGGTGCGCCTCCGTCGGGGCTGCTGTTCGTCCGCATCCCCTGCCAGGAAGTCCTGGTTCAACCCGAGGCCCGAAGCGTCCAGTTGGAGGCCCGAAGCACCGCCGCCGAGGTGCTTACCCTGGATTCGCTTCCAGTGGAGCGCGTCATGTGCCGCCAGGGGAACCTCGATGCGCACACGGCGACCGGTTGGACCCTGCAGCCCCGTGAAGGTGCGGTGGCGGAGCAGCCCTTCAACATCACGTTCACGGGACGTTTTGGAGTCTACCAGGCAAGCACCACTGTTGCTACCGAGTTGCCGTACGAAGGAGAACTCGTGGTCACGGTGCACGAAGAACGCCAGCAAGTGAAGCCAGGCGAGGCCGCCCAGTATCAAGTTACCGTGGAAAACCACGCCAACGCCGCCACGCGCGTCATCCTGGAACCGCAACGAGTGCTCACCGGCCACATGGTGACGCCCGAGCCCTTCATCCTGGCGCCCAATGGCCAACCAGGGGCCGCAGCCACGGTTCAGGTGGCCTACCACACAGCCGGCGCATTGGATGCCGCCCTGGTGGCCTTCACGGCTCGCGGCGAGTCGGAGGGCCGCGCGACGCCTCTGGGTGAACCCCTGACGATTCATGTGATCGCATCGGCGCCCACGTCCGTGATTCCATGGGTGATCGGCGTCATCGGGGCAGTGGCAGTGGCCGGCGCTTGGAGGGGCCTGCGGAGGGATGCGTAGTCGCGCCGGTGGCTTGGCGCGCACCGTTGTTTGCCTTGGCGCTCTTGCTGGGCACGCCGGCAGCCTCGGGCCTTGAATTGAGCCTGGGCCAGGTTCCGCCGATGGCGCCCGATGTGGCCTACGAGGTCCCCTGGGCTGCCACGCTTGCCTGCAACCGCTTGGCTGAAACCCTGCCGGACGCGGAAGTGGCGCTTCAGGTGACCGATCTACCCGAACACCTGACGGTCACTGTGCCCCCACCCGTTCCCCTGGATCTGCTGGCTTGTCGCGACGGCGCCGGCCCCGCGCGCGCCGAGGGCACCTTCAACATCACGGCGACGGCCGCCTTGCTCGCCGAAACGCCACATGACGTATTCTTCCAGGCCACGTCGGGGCCCATCAACGTCAACGCAGGCATGGCAGTCGAGGCGCTCTACGCGGGCCAATTCAACGTCACGGCACCTCGAACCCAAGCACGCGGTGCGCCGCAATCCATCCTTCACTTCCCAATCCACGTGGCCGCCAATGCCAACGGCCCAACCCGGATCGACTTCGAGACTGAACGCGCAGCGGAGGGAATGATCGTGTTGCCGCACCACGTCATCCTCCAGGCCGGGGAAGCAAACGGCTCTGAGATGACGGTGAACGTTTCCTACTCAACGCCGTTCGAGAATGGGTACATGGAGGCGAGCGAGCCAGTTGTGGTAACGGTCACGGCAACCTCGTCAGCATCAGGCGTCGCCCTGGCCGAACCGGTCACCGTACACCTCCAGGCCGAAACGAAGGGCTGGTACGTCCCTAGCCCGGGTGCCGCGGCCATGATCGGCTTGTTGGCCTTGGCGGCCGTCGCGCGCAGGAAGAGCTAGCCATGCGCCACTGGGCCGCGCGGGCTACCGGAACGGCCAAGAAACGCGGCGAAGCTCATCGTGCATGACATGGCTCGTGCGCCGGCCAACCGCCATCGCCACTGTGGCCATGGCCTTGTTGGTGGTCGCCACGCCGTGCGCGGCCGATTTGCGCATTGTCGAGGCAACAGGACCGGATCACCCACTTGACTCGTCCCGAGACCAGGGGCAGGTGGTCTTGGCGATGGAAGTGGATTGCGCCAGCGCGGCGTTGCGGCTGGAGCCAGGCGCATCCGGCATTCCGCTTCGCCTTAACGTGACAGCACCAGAGGGGGTGCTGGTGGCGGGCGTGACGACATTGAGCGTGCCCGTCCCAAGCGGCGAATGTCCGGCGGACCCCATCCCGGTGACAACCACGTTTAGCGTCGCATTGCTGGACTGGGTGCCCGCCCTCCAGCCGCAGACCATCACGTTCCAGGCGACGCTTGACCCCGCCGCCGGGGGAGTTGACCACAGCAGCGACGAGGCGCAGGTGCAGGTGCAGTCGGCGCCATCCCTCCTGCTGGACGCCTCAACGAGTAACCTTGGCGTCGTGGCTGGCACGGCCACGGACCTCCCGTTTGTGATCAGCAACCTGGGAAATGCACCGGTTCTGGTGGTCGCCGTGATCGAGGCCTCCAGCGGTGCGGTGGACTACCCTGCAGAATCCGGTCCCGTGGCGCCGGGCGGGCAGGCGACCGTGACGGCTACGTATTTGCCGCCAAGCGGTTCCTGGCTGGAAGCAGTCGTCACCGCGACCTTCGTGGCGCGCGAGCCCGCGTCCGGCCATGAGAGTCAACCGGCGCAGGTGCGTGTCGTGGTCCGCAATCCTGAGGCTGGTGAGGGAAGTGTCGATGTGCCGGGCCTGCCGGCGGTAGCGTTGGTTGGCTCGCTGGCTCTTCTGGCGCGGATGCGGCGGACGTAAGGACACCTTGCGGGAGGCCCCGGCCCAAGAGCATTGCTTGGCCAGGTTTTTCCCAGGACATTCAACTTGTTCGTTCGCAAGACCTTTCTATTGCCGTGCGCGGATGGTTGGCATACCCCAACTCGCCAGGAGCATCGTGACCCTCGCCTTGCTTGCGTCCTTTGGCCACGCGGTTGGCCACGCAGCGGCCGATGTGCGCATCACCTCGATGACCCTGGCGCCGGCCGGACCCATCGCGCCCGCCACAGGCACCGCGCAGATCACGGTGGATTTCGAGTGGGACTGCGACGCCACGGCCCAACCCCCTGAGGCCGTGCTCGGGGGCGATCGGCGCATCGACGTCAACATCACCGCACCCGACGGCGTGTTCGTGACCGGGGACTCGTCCGTAACGGTGCAATACCCTGCGAGCCCCTGTGTGCCGGCACGGAAGCTCACCGAAGCCATCCGTTTCAACATACAAGTCACCCAGGACGTTCCCGGCCTCACAGCCCAGGCTGTTACGGTCAGGCTGAGCCTGGCGCCGGCCAACATCACCGAAGAGGGAGGGTCCGACGAGGCATCCATCGATGTGTACGCCGAACCCTTGTCGCTTGTGAGCGTCCACGTGCCACAGACCATCTTCAGCACCAACGGACCCACCGACGTTGCCATTGACCTCTCCAACCTGGGAAACCTCCAACCTTGGAAACGTTCCAATTAGGGTCGATGCCGAGGCACTCGCCGCTTCCGGCAAGGCATCCTGGACGCCGATCCACCTGTCACGCGAAGACCAACAACAAAGAGGCATTTTGCATGTCGTCCCGCCTTCCGGCAGCTGGCACGAATACACCATCCAGGCGCACTTCACGCCCGTGGAACCCTCGACGGGCGTCGAGGGCCAACGCACGACCGTGAACTTACTCATTGGAAGGGAGCGCAACCTGCCGTTTGGCAACGCGGACGCACCTGCACCTGGGCCGCTCGTACTCGCTGGCTTGCTGGGCGCAGCTCTCGTTGCCCGTCGCCGGCGTACCAGTTAGTCGGCCCCGGGCTGACTCTTGACCCATCCGCCCCGCCCTCGCCCCGCCCGCCGCTTTTAAGCGCAAGGGCCGGGTCGCCGCACTGTGAACGTCGGAATCGTCGGCTGCGGCGCCATCGGCAGTGAGGTGGCACACGCAGCCAACCAGATGGAGGGCATCGACCAAGTCTGGCTCTACGATGTGGACCCCGACGCAACGGCGCTGCTCGCCCACCTGGACCGGGCATCGGTGGCAGAGTCTGCCGAGAGCCTGCTGGACGCCGTTGACTTGGTCGTCGAATGCGCCAACAAGGGCGTGGTGCAAACCGTGGTGCTGGATGGCCTGCGCCGGGGAAAGGGCGCCCTGCTGCTCACCAT
>JBFJVP010000028.1:0-13979 GCA_041624075.1 Thermoplasmatota archaeon
GCCATGCCGTGGACCACGATATCATCGCCGGCCACAATGTCCTTGGCTTTGACAACAAGCAAATCCATGATCGCATCAAGACGATTCTGCAAAAGGACCAGCGGCAGGAGATGCTCAGTCCGGGCGTGCGCGACTGGTTCCGTGAATTCACCAACGTCTACAGCCGGCACGACCGGTCGTTCCATTTTGGCACCAGTCAGGACATTGCTGTGTGGCACCCGGTCACTCTTGACACATTCCACGCTGCCAGAAAATTCTACTTCTTCCACGACGATTTCAGCCTGAAAGGTCTGGCTCCATGGCTGGGAATTAACGTGGAAGATCGCGTCTACCTGGAGCCGGCCGAACAGAAAATGGATGCCGCAACCAAGTTGTACAACAAGCACGACGTGCAGGAACAACTTGGCATCACGCAGGTGCTGCTTGCGCAGGCGTTGCCGCTGTGTTTCACTGTCAACCTGCCCATGTCGAGCCTGCTGACGGGGGGCAACACGAAAATGTGGGACCACATGGCCTTCATCCGCGCACGACGGGAAAAGCGCATGATGCCCGCCACGTGCCGCGCCCAGGCGGTGGCCCGTGGAGTTCAGCGCGCCTTGCCCAACACGCCATTTCCAAGCCGCGAGGAGGTCGCCGAGGCTGCGCTGTCGATTCCCCGTGCGGAGGCCACCACCAGCCGTTACAAGGAATACGTCCGCGTCGTAAAGCAGGGTCCCGAGATGCCGTTTTGGGCAGAACATCCGGGCGTCATCGTGCGCCCGGGAGAGGGGCCCGCCCAGCATGGCTACGCGATTCCAGGCGGAATGACCCTGAAGCCAGACTCGGATCTCAAGAGTCACTTCGTCCCCTGGTACCACGTCGTGGCCGCCGACGTGGGCGCCATGTACCCCACGATTCTCAAGGCCCAAAACCTGACGGCTGACACAGTACAACCTGCCCGCGCCGATTTAGGTGAACAGCCTGATGATTGGCTTTGGTTGTTCGAATTGGAAGAAGGTTTTGCCAATTCAAAGCGCTACCATGTGCGCAAGCCAGACCCAGAACGCGAGCGGTACGCCAAGGGCCGGGGTTGGATGATCGGAGTGCGCCACAGCCCTGATGATGGCATGGTCAACAAGGCTATGACGGGCATCCTCGACACGATCCAGAAAGTCAAGGATGCCCGGGCGGCGGCCAAGGAGGCCGACGCGCCGGCTGACGAGATTCGCGTGCTGGACATGACCTATGCCAGCCTCAAGGCCGCGCGCAACGCCGGCACCCATGGAATCTTGGTCGCCGTCAACGTGTCCTGTCGACAATTCAACGTCTGGGGCGGCGCCAACATCACCACGATTGGCCAACGGATTCTTCACGAAAGCCTGGAGGATTTCGAGGCGGAAGGAATTCGCGTGGTGTACGGCGACACGGACGGCATCTATCTCGGGTGCAGCAAATCGGCGGGAAACCTGCCCCACTTGGCTGCAGCGCTGGACGCCGACGTGGAACCCGAGGCCAACAAGTGGATCACGCTTCCAGACAAGGCTCTTGAGGCGGTCGCGCAAGCCAATGCCAAATTTCGCAAGCAACTCAATTACCCTGCCTTTGAATTGGAGGCGGAATTGCACGATGCCATGGTTTTCGTTGTGCACAAGAATTACTTGATTTTTGACGAGCGATCCGGCGACGTTCGCATGGAAACCAAGGGCAACAATTTCAAGGGCAGCGATAAGGCGCCGCTGGCCCAGCGGGTGCTTGGCGACATCATGCGGCTTGCCCTGCGAGAGGTTGCGTCGTGGGATGACGAGGAGGACGCCCGTGAGGCGATGAAGACCGCAATCAAGCGTGCGACGCGGGACGTGATGGCTGACCTGAAGGTCACGGAGGCGGACTGGGACATGTTGGTTCTGCGGCAAATCGTGCAGCCCATCAAGAATTACAAGCCCAATCCGGATGGTTCGATGCGCAGCCAGGCAGTGCGTACGGCCGCTTACGAGCACTTGATTGGGGAGCGGATCACGGCCCAGCGCAAGGCCAAGTGGATCGTTTGCAAGGACCCGTTGCCGTTGTACAAGGACGTTGGCGCCCAGGCGGACATGCGGGATCATTTGGCGCGGGAAGGACACAACCTCGTGATGAAGAAGCCGTCAAAGAGTGGCATCAAGCCGATTGAGTACATGTGGCCCGTGGAGCACGTCAAGTCGCACATGGTCGATTGGGGCTGGTACAAGCAGATGGTCGAAGAGTACGTGAAGGGCGCTTTTGGCTTCAAGACCATGGAATTGGCCGTGCAACGAGACCTTTCCAGTTGGTTCTGAAACCAGCATCGCGGGCAAGCCTGCTTTGCGATCGACGGGCGTCGTGGCCACTGCTCCACCTGCGTCGCCATTGACCCAAATCGGACGGGCTGTGCAGGGGCATCCCTGCCCAAGCCGGATGATCCCGACGCGGGCTTCATACAGGCGTTCATTCGTTCCGGTGTTCATGCTACGCTTGATTAGAATCTACAGTGTCTTGCTTGTCCTTCTTGTGGCAAGTGCAACGTGGTCGTCGCCAGCGGCCCAAGTGATTCCCGTCTTGCCCCCGGACAACGATGATTTTGCGGATGCAATAGAGCCGGCAGGGCTGCCGTACACCCAGTCCGTCGTCGCTGATTATGCGACCCTGGAGGACGGCGAACCCCAGCCGTCTTGTCGCGACGCCACCAGCACGGTTTGGTACCGGCATACCGCGGCTGCCGATGGTGTGCTGCGTGTCCAGGTTGATCCAGAGCGCGGCGATCCCGTGGTCGCGATCTACGAGGGAACGTCCCTTGGTTCCTTGACCGAACTTGACTGTGATTTCTACTACGATGTCAACAACGGCCGCGCCGATGCAACGGGCCGCATCGAGGCCGGGAACACGTACTACATTCAGGTCGGGATGCTTTGGGGCGATTCGCGCGGCGCTTACGCCCTTGAAATCCTCGCGCCATCCGCCGGCCTGCCCAACGACCTCTTCGCAGACGCTGAAGAAATCACGACCTGGCCGATTACCATTAACCCCAACAACGGGTGGGCCACGCGGGAGTCGGCGGAGCCGCGGCCGTCGTGTCTCTACTACTCCCACGATTTCGGGCGCACGTTGTGGTACAAGTTCTCCACGACGACGGATCGTATCCTGAGTTGGGAATCGGGGCCTGATTGGAACTACTACCGGTTTGCCGCGTTTTACCAGGGTTCATCGCTCGATTCCTTGACGGAGCAAGCCTGCAGGTCTGACCTGCATGGCATCAACGACATCCAGTTCCGCATCCCGGCCAACACCACCTATTACATCCAATTGGGCAGCTACCACGGGTATTGGCACAATATCGTGGATCTGGATTTCTCGGCTGCCATGGGTTCTCCTGTGAGTAACGATGACCGCCTCAACGCCATCCCCGTGGGTAGCCTCCCGGCGACCGTGGCGGGCGACACGACATGGGCCACGGAGGAATCGGACGAGCTGACTCCCTCGTGTCTCCGGTACGATGAATTTGGGCGCTCGCTGTGGTATTCCTTCACCGCCACCGAGAATGGAACTCTGCGTTTGCGCGGCAACCACGGGCCCATGGATGTGTTGGTTGGCTTGTATGAATTGGACGCGGCAAACGACACCCGCGCCGTTGGGTGTTTCAAAGCCTACGAAGGTGGCAGCGGCAATACTGCTGCGCATGCCCCCATGGTTGCCGGTACGCGTTACCTGATCCAGGCTGGCGGCTGGGCGCCTTACCGCAGCCCCGCAGAGGGTGCGTTCTCGTTCACCATTGACTCTGGGACACCACCCGCCAACGACGACTTTGCAAACGCGGTCCCAATTGCATCCCTGCCCTTCACGCACACGGTCGACTTGACGTACGCCTCCCGGCAACCGGGTGAAGAAGGTGCATGTCATAGTTCGTCGTTGTGGGTCCGCCCGGGGAGCGTGTGGTATTCGTACACGGCCTTGCGGGACGAAACGCTCGTCTTTGCCGACGGCGTGGACGCTGCGGTGTACGTTGGCTCGGCACTGGGCTCCCTGTCGACCTTCGATTGCCCCCGACCCTCCGAAGACACGTTCGTTGACGCGGGCACGACCTACTTCATCCAAATCGTCGGCGGTGTGGGAACCAAGACGCTCGCCATCGAACGCGTCCCCGCAATTGCCAACGATGACTTCGCCGACGCCGTTGTTCTGACAGGCGCCCGGTTTGACGTTGATTCTCCCTTGGCGTCGGCCACCATGGAGCCAGGCGAACCCCCGTCGTCTTGTCTGTACGCCCACAATCCTGGCAGTGCATGGTACAAGTTCCAGGCGCCGGAGTGGGGCCGCATCCGTGTCACGGCCGATGGCCCTAGCGCGGCCGTCGGCTTGTACAGCGGGTCGTCCTTGGCGAGCTTGTCAGAGGTTGCCTGCTACCGGGGTTATCCCGATACCTCCTTCGTTCGGACCTTGGCGGCTGGCACGGAGCTTTTCATCCAGCTCGTCGGCCCGGACCGCACGGCGGCACAGGGCTTCCACTTCGAGTTCCAGGGGCGCCTTCCCCACGATCACTACGCCAACGCGCGAGCGGTGACGGGGCCGGCGTACAGTGACGAGATCGACACGTTGGCAGCCACGCGGGAAGCAGGCGAAAACACGGACTGTGGCAACCCGCGCTTCACGGCGTGGTACAAGTATACGCCCGACCGTGCTGGCTTGATCACAGCCTCCACGACCAGCCCGGAGATCCGCACCGTGGTGGCGGCCTACACAGGCCCGTCGGCGCGCACAGCCCTTCCCCTTGCGTGCGACGAGCAAAGTGGCAGCGTGCCCCCGGACGTGCGGTTCCATGCGTCCCCCGGCGTCACATACTACTTCCAGGTGTCTGGCCTCGGTGACCAGAGCGGGGACATCGAGTTCGCCATGGATTTCGAGCCCACTGTGTAGAGCCTGCCGCTCGCCCTTCCTCTTGCCCTCCTTGGCGCGGCGCCGCCGGCCTCGGGTCGTGCATGACCGCCGTTGCCTACGACGTGATGAGCGCGTCAACGGCACGTTGGCAGGGTGACATGGTGCGGGGGCGACGCGGGGCACCGATTTGGGTTTGAGGCACTGTGACACACCGAACCATTAGCCATCGCAGGCTGCTGAACTGCGCATGGTTTGGGCTTCCAGTTCACTGATCGGTCGCGTGATGGCGACCTGGGCCATGCTAGCCATCGCCGTCACTGCGATCTTGCTCGCGTTGGGTTACGGCTTCCAGGACGCCGCGCTATCCGGCGCCGCCAGCCTCCTGTTGGCAATCGGATTGGCCAGGGTGTTGCACAACTCCGCCGAGGCGCGAGATGAGGCCGAAGCTCCGCCACGCGCGTGGAAGTGAGCACTGCCAAGAACAGCGCCCCGGAGCGGAAAGTCCGTCAACGGGGCGGCACTTGCCCAACCGGGGTGTCGAGCCCCAGTGATGCCCATGGCCGACGAAGTAGCTACCATGAATCCCCGTGTGCCGTTTGTTGCCCTGCTGGGCTTGGCTGCGATCTACGTGATCGGCAGCTACGCCGGCTACATGGCGTGGTCGACGGCTTTCCTGCTGGCCAACGTGTTCGTGGCGGCCGCCATCGTCTATGCTGGCGTGTGGCGCTTCGTGGAAGAACACGTCGCAGCGACCGCGACCGCGACCGAGCCCGTTGCCGAAGTCCCCTCCATGGACAACGTGGGCCACGAGACCGGCGATGGTGTGGCCGACTCGGATGACGAACTGGTTGTCCTGAGTTCCAAGAAGGATGACTAGGCCGCAGCATGCCCCTGGCACCTCGCTTCCTGGGCGCCTGCGGCCAAAGGATAAACCGTCGCTGCGGCGTCGCAGCACCGCCTGCCAATGCCCGCCGCTCCTGCCGCTCCAGAATCCCGCTTATTGACGACCGGTTGGCGTGAATGGGTCTACCTGCCCGGCCTCGATATCGGCCCCATCAAGGCCAAGGTCGACACGGGCGCCAAGACGAGTGCCCTGCACGCCTACGATATTCACGTTGACCGCGAGGCGGCGACAGTTCGATTCAAGGTGCACACGATCCAACGGCGGACTGACTTCTTCGTGGAGGCAGTTGCGCCCCTGGTGGACGAACGGATCGTCAAGGACTCAGGCGCCAACACGACCCTGCGCCCGGTGATCAGCACGACGCTCCGCTTGTTGGGACGGGCGCAGGAAATCGAAATGACATTGACCGACCGTATGGAGATGGGGTTCCGGATGCTGGTGGGCCGCCAGGCGCTGGCCGGCCGCTACATCGTGGATCCTGCTGCCAGTTGCCTCGGCGGAATTCCTGAAGCGGTCCGAAACTGGAGCGCCCCGGAGGCTCAATCGTGAACATTGCAATCTTGTCCCGCAACCCAAACCTGTACTCGACCCGGCGGCTCAAGGAGGCCGCGGAAGTGGCCGGCCATGATGTGGTGGTCATCGATTACCTGCGGTGCTACATGGACATCACGTCCAGCAAGCCGCGGGTCATGTACCAAGGCAACCCCCTGCCGGCGTTCGATGCCGTCATTCCCCGCATCGGGGCCAGCCACACGTTCTACGGCACGGCGGTGGTGCGCCAGTTCGAGATGATGGGCGTGTTCTGCGCCAACGAGTCCCAGGCGATCAGTCGCTCCCGGGACAAGTTGCGGTCGCTGCAGATCCTGGCCCGCGCCGGCATTGGCTTGCCCGTGACGGGTTTTGCCAGCAGCACCGCCGACATTGATGGCGTCATCCAGCTCGTTGGCGGCGCGCCACTGGTGGTCAAGTTGGTGGAGGGCACCCAGGGCGTGGGCGTGGTGTTGACCGAGACCAAGAAGGCAGCCGAGGCGGTGATCGAGGCGTTCCGTGGGCTTTCGGCAGACATCCTGGTGCAGCAGTTCATCAAGGAGGCCGGCGGCAGGGATGTGCGGTGCTTCGTGGTTGGCAACCGGGTGATTGCGGCCATGGAGCGGCAAGGTGCGCCGGGCGAGTTTCGCAGCAACTTGCACCGCGGCGGCTCAGCATCGGTGACCAAGCTGAGCAAGCAGGAGCGGGAAACGGCAGTCAAGTCCGCCAAGGCGCTGGGCTTGAACGTGGCGGGCGTAGACATCTTGCGCAGTGATTCCGGGCCCCTCGTGATGGAGGTCAACTCCTCGCCGGGCCTGGAGGGCATCGAAGCCTCCACGGAGGTGGATGTGGCTGGCAAGATCATCGAGTTCCTGGAACGCAACGCCAAGCCGGGCAAGGTCAAGGACCGTATCGGGGCCTAACTGCCCGGTGGGCGTGGGGTGGAGCCAAAGCCAGCCGGTCACGGGCGCGACTCCGGCCCGCTTGCACGCCTGCTTGAAGGCCCCTGTAGCGGCCCCGTTGCCGGCCCCTTTGGCGGCCCGCCGGGCAACCTGCCGGGCGGGCCGCGACGGTTGCTAGGCGTAGGGTCCGGCGGCCCACGTTGTGTCTGCCAGGGCTCCTTGTCCGAAGTTGCTGGGATGGAAGTAGTCCACCGTGCTGACGTGGTCCCGCGTGAACTGGAAGTTCCACACGGCGTAGTTGTCCCAGTGCCAGTCGAATCCGGCGCCGGCGGTCTCCGTCACGACGCTGGCCAGGATGTCGTTGAATTCCAGGTTGCGCGTGCGAACCTGTTGGCGCTCCGCCTCGCTGCGGCCGCTGTCGAGCAGACTCTGGCAGATGTTGAAGAAACCCCAGTAGAACCGGGCGCTTCCACTGGTGTGGTAGATATCCCACAACTGGTACACGTCCGGGATGCTGACAACGAACACCTTGGCGTTGGGTGCCTGGGCGGTCAGGATGTCCACGGCGGCCCGGAACTGGCTCTCAAACGTCGCCGTGGATGTCATGGTGCTGGGGCTGCTCGTGCAGACGTCGTTGGCGCCCATGAGGATCGTGATGTACTCGGCGCCTTGGTTGGCCGCCGTCTGCGCCTGGGAGGCCAAATCGGACATCTTGGCGCCTGATACGGCGTCCTCGTACGCCGTCATGGGGTCGCGCTTGTTGAGGGAGTCGAGCCGTTCCGCGTGGGATTCGATGCCGTCGCGTCGCTCGTCGCCGTAGCTCCAGGAGTGCCATGGCTTGTCGCCCAGGCTGTCGCTGTCCATCGCTTGTGTGATGGAGTCGCCCAATCCGGCCATGCTCGTCGGGTAGGTGGTGCCACCCTCGCCGCCTGGGCCACCTCCTCCCCCGTTGCCATTGCCGGGCGCTGCGGTGGCAGCTCCCACGGCCAACAGGAGGGCACTCATCAGGCAGGCCAAGCCACGTGGTGAAACGTGCATGAAACAGGATCAGGATTTCTATACATATTCGGCGCCACGAAGCAATCAGGAAGTTGCGGGCGACGACCCCTCTCGTGGAGGCGCCTAGGCCGTCGTGCGTGGCTATGGGTGGCTAGAGGCAGACGCGGACGGGTCCCAAGCCTCCGGCAGGCGTCCAACGAACGACAGGCGCGCCCATATTCCGTCGACGCCACGCGCCCTAGCCTCGACCAGGTGACCCGCCAGTTGGCAGCGCCCACAGCCTCGTCCGATACTGATCCGGGCGCAGAACCCCGAATCCCGGCCTTTACCGGTTCAGCCACCACACC
The DNA here is from genome assembly GCA_041624075.1 of Thermoplasmatota archaeon. Taxonomy (GTDB): domain Archaea; phylum Thermoplasmatota; class E2; order JACPAO01; family JAHFTW01; genus JBFJVP01. The sequence continues at coordinate 8,547 of JBFJVP010000028.1, forward strand.
GCGGCGTTGAGGGCCGTGGCAAAGAGAATCCAGGCCAAGTACGGCAACAACAACAGCGCCGCGAGCGGGTTGAGCCGGCGAAACGCCAGGATCGTTAGGGCCACCACGACGTCAAGCGCCAAGATCCAGGCGAGCGCCGCGCTGCGGAGTTCCAGGGCAAAGAAGAGCGGCGACCACAGGGCATTCAGCACCAGTTGGATCCAGTACAGCCTCAGGGGAGGCGCCCACGCGGACCCGACCTCCCGCCACGCCAGCCAGCCAGCAACCGCAATCATGGCGTACAACGTCGTCCAAACGGGCCCAAACAGCCACGATGGCGGCGCCCAGCCCGGTTGCTCAAGCTCCTCGTAGCGATCGGAGGCATCCACCGTGGCCAGAGACCCCACCAGCGCGGCGGCCACCGCAGCTGCAAAGAAGCCCGCCAATGCCCACCAGGCCCGTTGCTCCATGGCGCCCGCCAGTGCCTCCAGGGTCTTGGCGTCAACGGATGGGGGTCAGTTGTTTGGCGGTCTCCACCCAAGCCGCGATGAGAACCTGTAACGGCAATGGCCGCATGCGTGGGCGCTGCTCGCCCACGGCGGCACGGCTGGTAAGCAGAAACCTGGCCCTGGCGAACAAGCCTGCCCTGTTTGCGTTTCCAGACCAACCGCGACCAGCCGCGACAACCCGCCCATGCCCACGGCGAACCCGCCTAGGCATCGTACGCGCTTGGAGGACGCAAAAGCGGCCCTGAGCTTGGCCTAGTGGCTGGCTGACGAGCCCCCGGACATGGGCCCGGCACCCCAAATCGTTAGCATGGGTCCCGAGGCAAACCCGCGGCAGCACCATGCCGGGAAGCCGTGCGGCGCGGTTTGAGCACCCCGTGGCCCCGGCTGGGCCTCCGCGCTTGCCACGTGCCGGATGGCTAGCAGGCTGCGCCGACGGCAGGCTCCAACCGACTGTGTGCAAAGACACCAAACCCAAAACTGGTTGGGGACCAATGGTTCGTGATACACATGCTTCGGGTGACGACGATCGTCGCAGCGCTGGTTTCAGTGGTTTTTGCGGGGTGCTTGCAGGCTGACCCCTCCGCGAGCCTTGAGGTGCCCGACACCGGCTTGCTTCTGGACTGGGTCGGCCGCGAGTTGCAGGGAGACGAGAACACGATGATGACCAACCCGCCTCCCTTCATGGATCGCCCGCCACGGCCCGCGTGTAACGAAACCAATTGCGAGCGCACCACGTTCGAGGTGCCGCCCGGCCGTCCGGATGTCATTGTGGCCATCGAATGGGAGGCCCAGGACGAATCCTACAGTTTCGACACCATGCCTGGCGGCTACCTGGGCTCCGCCAACGCGGCCATGGATCTTGCCATCTACAAGGACGGGGCGTTGGTGTACGACGCTCCCGAGTCGTTCCATTACGCCAGCGTGGGAATTCTGCAAGACGCAGAGCCCGGCCAATACACCGCCGAAACCGTGGCGCGTTGGGGCCGATCGACCTACCTCGGTTCCGTCGCGCTGATCTGGGACGACCCCGCCCCCATACCAGAAGGGGAACCCCTGTTGCCGGATCTCGTGATGCTTCCGCCCGATCACCTGACGTTCACCGTCCCCATCGGGCTGGAAGCCGATGCCCTTCTTGGCGCCGCGACGCCCGGATGCGGCCCCGATGAGGTTGCCGAAGACCAGGAATTGCGATGCCTGCGGTTTGCCGGGATTCTTGGTAACCAGGGCATCGGCGACTTCGAAGCGAACCTCCAGTACGATCAAGCCATCGCAGCCACAACAGGCGATGGACGCTGGCAACAGCGCATCTATCTCAAGGGCGGCGGCGAGGAAGTGCATCCCATTGGGCGGGCTGAATACCACGCCATCCATGGCCACTACCATATCCTCGATTTCGTTGAAACCATCCTGTACGAATTTGACGAGGAGTCCGGCGAACGCGGGCAAGACACCGGCTTCGGGCGCAAAACTGGGTTCTGCATCATTGATGGTGGCCTCATTGATCCCCTGAACCCACGGGCGGAGGCCAAGTACCAGGGCGGCGGATGCTGCTACCTGGCAGGACTATGCACGCTGGACATGATCAGTCACCCGTACTTCTCCATGGGCATGTCGCCCGGGTGGTACGACATTTACCCCTGGTGGCGAGCGGACCAGTATGTGGAGGTCAGCGGCCTCGCTGACGGCACGTATGAGTTGGTTTCCCGCATCAATCCGGATGGCTTGCTCACCGAGGCCACCATCGCCAACAATGAGGCGGGAACGATCTTCCGGCTGGCCGGTGACCAAGTTGAGGTGCTGGAGCAGTGGAGTCAGGCAGACGTGGGGCCTCACCCCGATGCGAATTGGGGCTACGAAAGCTGAATTCAGCGGGTGGCACTGGCGGAGGCGGAGGCACGATCCGCCGGCGTAGTGGTCAGGTCTCCACAGTTGCCCCATCCATGATGACGCGGCGGCACTCAGCCCCACCCGCCAGTGGTCCCCAGTAATTCCTGGTTGCATCCACGTGAAATGGAGCATTTTGCTTCCCCTCGGTCCGAATGTTGACGCATGCGCCCTCGAACCGGTTTTCATGAACATGGCAAGTCAACCCGTCTGCCTCGTTTTCGGCTGGCAGCGAGCTGACAAAGATGTCTTGCGTGTTGTTGAGAAACCGATTGCCAAGCAAGGTGGCAGCTTCCAGGGCGCCCAATGCCCCGGCCTCAGGTGGGAATTGGACTCGTGCGCCGATTTCGCACGCTTCGAAGATGTTGTTTCGAGCAATTGGGCGATGGCCCGATCGAGCGAAGAAGCCGACCGGGCACTCAAAGAATTCGTTGGCCTCCACCAGCGGCCGCGGTGGTTGCGGGCTGGCCACCAGCGTGGCATCGTGAACGACGACGCCGTGCTCGATTCGTTCGAATTTGTTGTGATGAATGTGGGTGGTGGAGTCGTGGCTGGTGGCGGCGCGTGGCTGGTCGCGGAAATGGTTGTACGCGATTTCGCCGGTAGCAACGCTGCGGGGGCCAATCGTGGATGTGAACCCTGTGACATCGTTGTGCGTGAATTGCAGGTGCCCGCCCCGGTGCGTTGCGATGGTGTTGAGGTTTCTCAGTTTGCACGCGCCAATCGTGATGGGTGCTCCGTCGGCCATGAAAGCCACGGCGCCGGGTGCTTGGCCTTCGGGAACGGTGAGGTGTGACCGCTCGGCAATGAATTCACCGCCGGGAACGACCCACACGTTGGGTTGCTTGAAGCCTTGAATTGGAAAGGATGCGAGATCCTCCAGCCTAGCAAATCGAATGGTTGATTGTCGAATCGTCAGGCAGCCTCCAGGCGCCACGACGATGTGTCGGTCAACGGTGTGATCCTTCTTATCCCAGGTCTCCCGGCCCTTCTTGACGAGGATTTCATCGGGTTCCATTTGGTCCAATTGGTCCAGGTGGTCTGATTCCAGGGTGGGCAATTGTTGGCTCGTTTCTTGCGAAACCATGCCGTTGGAAAAACTTGTCAAATTAAAACTGATGGCTCGGGAACCGGTGGTTCACGTAACAAGATGGTTGCCCCGGGGCGGGTGGCGTCAATTGACTTGGTGGTCGCGAACTGATTCCCACCCTATTTTCCAAACAGGTCATCCAACGACACCAGGGCCAAGGATTGCCAAGAAGGGCAGCGCCGCCTCTTGGATGCCCAACGGGTCGCAGAATTGACTGGCACCATGGGCCTCGACCGCTTTGCTGTCTGGGTGCCCATGGGCTGACCCTGATGGCGGTCGGGGTTGCGGGACCGTGTGTGGCCCCCGGAGAAACCAATGCAATCAGGCGCGAGCATGAAGGCCTGCTCGTTCCAAGAGGTCCGGGGCCACAGGGCGCGACGGCTCTTCAACAGGCGTGCAGGCACGCAACAGCCCTTGGAGGCCCCACCTGCGACAACCGCGCTGCCGCCGCGCCACCAGTGGGAAACTAGCAACCCATCTCTGCGATGAGCGTCGGCAACCCGGGGCCGCCGGCTTGGGCCAGACAACCGTTGGCAATCGACGCGAAACCGCTGCCATCGGTCAGTCCCGGCGTGGAAACCGGAAGCTGGGTGAGCTCCGTGATGCTGGTGCCCAAGTCAGCCTGGAAGAAGAACAAGGTTGCCTGCTCGCCCGCCGCCGTTAAGGACAAGTCAAACGTGGTCGCGCTCTGCCCAACGCCATCCGCCTGCGCCATCAGCAACGGTGAGGAAGCCATGGCGTCCACGGGCAACGGAATGCTGGTCGGGTTCGCATTGCTGTACTGACCTGATGCTTCCAGGGGCATGCCGCGCAGATCCCCGGCGAGGCTCCACTCACCGGAGCCCGCGCCGCCCTCGAAGAGGCCAAACACGGAGGCGTACCCGCCATCAGAGTCGAGGCCAGCGGACAATGCGCGGTCAAAGCGTGCCTCGGCCGTCAAGTCCGGCAGCGGATCCCGGTCCTGGATGTCCACGAAGTCGCTTGAGACGCGCACGCGGGCCGCGCCAGCCACATAGTCCAGGTAGGCCGCCATTTCAAGGCCGGCACCCTGGGCCTGGGCCTTGAGTAGCTGGGGTGCGCCTTCGACCACTTGAAGGAACGATTCGGCGTCGGGCACCTGGTCGCCAAAAGGCAGATCGGCAGGCAGCGTCCGGAAGGCCAGACCCCACTCCACGGTTTGGTTGGCCGTCGTTGCAATCACCAAGTGAATGGTTTGTCCCGCCTCAACGAGGCCACTGCCCAGCTTCACGAGCACGGGCATCATCGGTGGCGCTCGCGTGCGCTGCTCGATCTGGCCATCGGCTGTTTGCGTGACGAAGTGCAGCGTCGGGCAGTAGAAGCCACCCACGGGAATCAGGCCCTCGGTGGTTTCCACGAACGCCTGGATGGCAATCGCCTCAATCTCACTTGCCTCTGGCAAGATGGCGGCCATTTCCAGAACGGCCGTCACTTCGCCGGTGTAGTCCACGGATTCGACGATCGCCTCAGCATCCAGGATCCACGAGTAGGCCAGAATGGGCGACTGCGGGCCCGCCACGGCATCCAACACGGTCCAAGCGGCTTCGCCTGCGGGCGCGATTTCGGCGCTCGGGCCCAAGGCGTCTGCCAGGTAGCCTGGCAATTCGGTGGCTTGCTGGGTTGGGGCAGATTCGTTTTCCGCACATCCTGCTAGCAGGATGGCGGCCACGACAAGCAGGGCGCGCATGGGTGCTTCAGCGGCGTAGGGATTGTAAGCCGTTCGTCGGGGGCGGCACCAACCGACACGCGCCGGTCAACCAACCCGGCCCGGGGCATCGGCGGCCGGGGCCATCAAGTTCTCCCGGTTGCCGAGCTTCATGTGTGAATGACTGCGTTGTCGCCCTTGAGACTGACGCAGTGAAGCCCGGAGCGCAAGGACGTGAACGTGCTACTGCGAGCATCGACGCGGAAGGGGGCACCATCGCCGCCCCAGGCGACGATGTTGCGGCAGGA
>JBFJVP010000029.1:0-13507 GCA_041624075.1 Thermoplasmatota archaeon
CACCTTCTTCCTCACCGTCCAGGAGGCCAGGTAGTTCAGGCCCCAGGTCGCCAGGAGGTGTACCGGCCTGCTTGATCTGGGCTACCACGGACTCCAAGTCGCCAGGGATCGCTGGCTCGGGGCCGGAGCCATCCGCAGATACGACGGGTGCCAGGAACAGAAGTCCCAATGTTGCCCAAATCAGCCTCCGATTCATCGGAAAATTCTCCGTTACTCCGTTGTCTGGTTTGAGCGAATAAGTACTTTGCCTCATCCGCACTTGAACCGATTGCCCCCGAGACATGCCGGTGCCCTTTGCTCCGCTTGGCATCGGCAATTGCCGGGGAACTGAAAGAATGGCGAATACCAGAAAGCCGTTTCGGAGAACCTGGTTCAATTTTTCTGCGGCTCTTAAGAACAGCGCAAGGGGAACTTCAGGCGCGGGGCCCACCGTTTGACGGGGATTCTCCCGCCAGGCCCGTTTCCGTGATTCGGAACCGGGCGCGGCGCCCTTCCTCGATGCTTCGGTGTTTGACGATGGTGGCTCTTCGCAAGCCGTCAGGCCGCTTCTCGAAGCGCACGGATGCCTTGACCAGGTGTTCCATGAGGCGCCTGGCGAAGGGGTGGGTTTGATCCTCGTCCCCATACACCTGTCCCGTGACGAGCACCGGCACCTCATGGCTGCGGGCAAAGGCCGTCAAGCCGTGGAGCTGGCGGTACAACTGCCGGCTTGCTTTGCGCTCGTCCTCCGAGTCCATGTGGAGGCGGTAGTGCATGTTGATGGAGTCGAGGACGATCAGCTTCAGGTCGGGCAACTTGGTAGCCTGCTCGACCATCCTGCTTTGCTGCTCCAGATCCAGGGGCTTGAAGAAGTGCAGGCGGCGGACCTGATCCGGAGTGCAACCTTGCAGCACCTGGGAGAGTCGACGTGGGCTGACACCTTCCGTGTCGACGAAGGCAACGCGGCCCTCGGCGGTGGCAGCGCGGCTGCACTGCAGGGCCAGGTTGGTCTTGCCGCTGCCGCCCTCGCCAAACACCAACGTGACGGCGTCCGATTCGAGGCCGCCATCCAGCAAGTCATCGAGTGCTCCGCAGCCTGTTGAGAGCACCATGAATCCAGGCGGTCCCGGGAAGCTTCCTGTCGATGGCGAGTCGGCTGGGGCCCCTTCGGCGTCCAGTCCTTGCTGATCGTTTTCGTGTCCAGGTGCCGGCACCGCATCCATGTTCGCGCCCGCGCTGCTTTCGCCGACGCTGTCCTCACCGCCCAGGCCGGCCCCATCAGGTTCACCCACGCCACCCACTTCAGCGCCATCAGCCTCGTCAGCTGGTCGGGCAACATGCGCCGGTTCCGCGGTGCCCGCATGGGAGTGATCAGTCCGCTCTACTTCCGTGTGGCCTTCCTGCGACTCCACCGCCTCGGGCTGTGTGCCAGCGCCAAACACTTGCCGGGCAGGAGCTTGCGTCGGCTCCGCCTCGTCGCTTGCCTGCGACTCAGTGCTGCCCGGTGCGGGCGGCACGGAGGCCATTCCATCGGCACGGCGGAAAAACCCTGCATCATCCGTCTCTTGCGAGATGGGAGAGTCGTTGCGGGTCACAGGCTCAAGTGATCCAGGTCGTGCGGCGCCACCCACTTCACCTTGGTCGCCACCAGTCTCTTGCGAGCCTCAGGGTCGGCGGCTTCGCAGACAGCCAAGGCCAAGTCGACGCCCAGCGCCCGACTGGTAGCCAACAAGGCATCCGCAACGGGCACCGTGAGCCGCGGCGGGAAGACAGCCACGACGCGTTCCGGGTAGCCATCGCGTCGTTCAGCCGCCAAATCGATGGCGTGGCCTGGCACATCCGGGTGTGGCAACAACTGGTAGCCAGCGGCCTCCATGCGGCCGAGTAGTCGAGACCAGCCGGGTGCCTGGGCCTCTTGCGTCCCGGCACCAGCCACTTGGCGCGACGATGCTGCCCTCTCGGGAGGCGCCTGCGCTTGCCTCAGCACAGGGCGGATTGGATCCCCCTCGGCCTGTGCAGTTTGACTGGACGCGGCCAGGCGCGTTGTGTCGACTGCTTCCTTCGGAGCGTCGCGCGGTCGGCGCGATTCGAGATGGCTTTCACTGGTTCGTCGAACCGGTGCGTAGGTTACGCGTGGTTCAGGGGGAAAACGGCGCTCCAAGTCACGCAGCAGGCGCCGCCGCTCGGTTTCCTTGACGCGGTTGCGTGCCTCCAACTCCTCCTGCGTGCGTCGCAGGCGCTCTTCGCGACTCCAATGCTCCTGCAGTTCAGCAAAGAACATGTCAGCCTCGAGGCGCACGTCATCCCTCTCCGCCACCAAGTAGACCGCGCGAACGCCGCGCAGTTTGCCATCCTCCAGTTTGGTCCCGAGCCGATCGGCGATGCGGGCCAGATCTTCGTCTTTGACTTCCTGCACCGTGGCTCGCGGGACGAGGACGCCGAGGCGCAGTAACTTGTGGGTGTCGCGAGGGTCTCGGTACAGGCGGATGGGTTCGGCCTTGGTGAGGATCTGGCGGAGTCGCGCGGCCTGCTCGCGATCCGAGTGGGCACGTTCCACCATCCGGTCTTCGATCAAGCGGGGCGGCACGGCATGGATGCGCCGGCCGCCTACCAGGAGAACTTGGTCGAGTTCACGGGTGTCCGCGATGTTGAGGTACTCGATGGCGGCCTCGATATCGTTGACCATATCGGGTTCGTCCCGCGGGACCCGGACGACCAGAATGCGCTGTCCTGCCTCGTCTTCTTGCCACACGTGGGCGCCGTATTGGGGCGCGAGGTTGTTGCGTAGCTGGGCCAGATCGGGGGAGGGAATGGGAACCGTGCCGAGGCGCGCCGGGGCCATCAAGAATCAGCAAGACGTGTCGGGTGGAAAACCGTTGCACTTCTGGCGCGGCGCCCTTTGTGACCGGTTGCGCCGCGATGCCGCCTTCATCGGGTTGTGCCGATGATGATTGCAGGCCTGCCATGGTTTTGCGGCAACCCCCGTGCCATCGAATGTCCTGCTATGATCATTGGCATCCAAATCAGATCTACGGCGTACACAGCCGGTCTGTGATGCTGCGAGATGGCCTGATGGGAGTCTGGACCGACTCGACCTGGTGAGTTGGCAGCACCCTCAACCTGAATCGCGCCCACCAGCAGCCAAATTCCTCGCAACGGCCGTAGCAAGGACAGCCAATCCTGGGGCTGGGTGGCCAGTCTCAGGCTCCTGAAGCGGCTGATGGCCCGAGCCGCGGAAACAGTGTGATCCCGTGGGGACGGCTTGGCGCGCGGATGCTGCAAGAGGCGAGAAGGGCCAGGCGGCCGGTAAGCACCAGATCATCGCTCCTTCTCATGACCAACGGAATACGCAGGCTGCGCAGCGTAAGTGGGGCGATGGAGGTGATTGTCCAGATCTGCAACATGCAGCGTCCAGGCATCACGACGCCCTCGAGGACGCTGCAAAGGGAACAACGGTCGAAGCGCCTTACGATCAGCAGCAGATACAGGGGTCGCACAGGTTCGCTGCGACGTCGTCCGATTGGTGAGCTTTGCTCGTGGAGTGGAAACAGGGGTATGGGCAACCGGCGTGCATTGGGCGCTCGTCACCGGTTTCAAGCCCAAACTGGGGTTTTGACAGGAGCCTTTGGTTCCGCTGGAAACACTGTCAATCGCACTTACTCCTGTTGAGCCCTCGACGGAAGGGGAACCCCTTGGTTTCTCATCGAATGGAAAAACGGTGTCAACGACTGTTTTTCTATTTCCTATGGTGTCAACGGACCTTGGCTTTTCACGGTGTAGTTGTTGATAACTGTTAGTCCGAAAAACCAGTAACTCAGAAGGCCGGAAATGAAGACGAAAAAACGGAGCCAACAGGTTCGTTCCATTCCAGGGGAAATCATGGGGTTGGGGGCCTTGCTGGCGTTCCGGCTCGCTTCGCCCTGCCCTTGCGACCTGCTGATGCATGATGCTGCTACGACGGTGTACCTTGTTGGTGCAGCCAACTTCACGGTGGCTTCTGCCTCAGGGGGAGTCTTGGCAAGCTTTGCTGGTCTGGTCACATCCATGGCCCAGTCGGACATCCATCGCTTTGTGCCGCAAGTGCATGTCGGGTCGCCATGGTACGGGTGGCTGATTCCCCAGTGAGGCGTTCATTGGGCGCCTGGGGCGCGGCGATGCTTCAGGTGGCGGCGTGATGCCATTTATTCTTGACGGTGAACCACCGTAAGCAATGGCGAGGATGTTCCTGTAGCAGAGGGGGCTGACGGTGCATTGAATCAGCATCCATGTAGTAGAACGGGGTTGTTTGGGTTCGTTGGTGCTGATGCCCATCCGCGAGTGCAGGGGTTCTACCGGGAGTGCCGTGGCGCTGACGACACCGTGGCCGCATGGACGCAATCGGCTCGTGCCGGGTATCCTTTCCCCGCATTACTGGTGATGGCCGTGCTGAGCGGAGGACGCCGCGTCGGCACAGAGGGTGGCACAGACGCCTTGAGCAGCGGTTGGGCGCCGCCGGGAAGGACACGCATTGCATAGGGCAACGAGCAAGCCACCGGTGTGGCCCGATCCGTGGCCTCCAGTCAATACCCTGCGCGAGGTGCGGCTGCCGCCGACGCCCAGCAAGTAGGGCCGGCACATTGGTCTAGTTGACTCGGCGGTTGGCTGCCGTTCGATACAATTAGGATTCGAGTGCCAAGGCAGGCACTGCATCGGCCTGCCAGACGGTGCGGCCCCCGGCGACGGTTTCCAGGATGCGCCACTTGGTTGGTGGCCTTGCATCCAGATCAGGTTCATCGAGGATGAGCAGATCGGCCAAGTTGCCGGGCGCCAGGCTGCCTGTGCCGTCCAGGTGGATGCTCCAAGCGGCCCGGTTGGTATAATAGAACACAGCCTCCGCTGGTGTCATGCGTTGCTGCTCAAGGGGATGGTTGACGGCGCTCTGGATGCCGTAGCGGGGCCCAAAAGGCATGCCGTCACTGCCAAAAGCGAGCGGGACGCCTTCGGCAAGGAAGCTCTGGTACAGGTTGTTCAGGTAGAACCGGTCGCCCAGACGCTCCTCGTACATGCCTCCCTTGGAGCTCCAGGCGCCCACGAAATTGGGCTGGACCGATGCAATGATGCCCAGTTCGGCGGTTCGGCGGCGCGCCTCGGGAGTCGGGAGCTCGAAGTGTTCGATGCGGTGGCGGCGCTCGTTGTGGTTCCAGGCGCCCGGCTCGGCGGGGCCGCCAGCGTGTTGGTCGACCGCCGTGCGGAGTCGATCGAAGGCGTCGAGTGCCTGATCGATAGCTGCATCACCGATGGCGTGCAGGTGAACCGTCATGCCGGCGGCGTGGGCGCGCCACAGCATGTCGTCGAGTTCGGCGTCGCTCCAGATGCGGGTGCCCCGGTTGCCGGGGTCGTCCAGGTAGTCCTCGTGCAGCAAGGCCGTATTGCCGCCCAGGGATCCGTCGAGAAACAGCTTGAGTCCCAGTTCGTGGAGCCACGGGGACGAGCCGCCATCGTTGCCCAATTGGCCGACGTCTGCGCCAAGTTTGGCGTCGCCGTCCGGGCTTGCTTGTCTGGTTTGACGGATTGGCCAAACGTGCTCGTGGGAGCCAGCGGGGGGCATGCGGGGCGTGTCCTCGGGTGCCAGAGCGCGGCGGCCGCAGCGCATCCCCTGGCCAAGCGCCTCCTGGAAACCCTGGGCGTAGACGCTGATGGCTACCCGCACGGACAACTCGTTTCGGGCGGCGGCGCGCTGCAATGCCGCATGGGATGGAGCCTGCTCGTAATCGCCGCACGCCGTGACGCCTTCGGCGTGGGCTTCCCGGCAGGCCAGCCGAATGGCGGCGTCCAGATCCTCGGCGGTGGCGGGCAGCACTTCGTTCAGGTACAGGCTGGGCTCCTCTAGCAGCAGTCCGGACTCCATGTTGACCCGGTCGTCGTCCCAGCGTTGCCGAATCAAGGCCAGGGCGGGGCTGTTGGCTACGGCCACGTGGCCGTCGATCCGGCGCAACACCAGCAGGCGATGGCAGGTTCCTCCTTGGCCATCAGGGGCGTCTTGGCTGATGGAGTCCAGTTCGTCGCGGGTGAGCATGACCCGTTCCGGCCAGTTGCTCTCGTCCCAGCCGTCGCCAGTGACCGGATCGGTACCGGGGTGTTCCTCCAGCCATTGGCGCACGCGCGCGAGCACTTCCTTGCGGGTGCCGAGGCCGTGCAGCCAGGGCCGCAGGGCCTTCATGCCGACGTGCTGGAAGTGCAGGTGAGCATCGACGAAGCCTGGCAAAACCACGCGTCCTTGCAGGTCCTCGATGGCGCCGTCGTCCAATCCGGCCTCCGCGGCGGCCGCGTGGATCTCCTCGGTTGTACCCAAGGCCACGATGCGGTCGCCCATCCATAGAATGCCTTGTGCTTCGCTGTCGGGCGTTTCCATGGTCAGGATGCGGCCATTGACCAGGGCTCGAACCTGGCTGACTGGTGAATCCTGGATGTTCGGGGTGCTCACGATCCCGGCAGCTGGGGCGTGGTGAAAGGGTTGGCGCGATGGATTTGGATCTATTCACCCGTGGCCAACTGGTCCGGGTCCAGTGGGATCAGCGGGGCCAACTCGCCGCGTAGGGCGGGCCCTTCCAGGCGCGTGGCAACGATGCCCATGGCACCGCCAAAGTCGCCTAGCTTGGTGTTGTCGGCCATGGCTGCCCAGGGCCGGCCGTCGGGGCCAATGGCGATGTCGATGAAGTCGCCGAAGCCGCCGCATCGGGTGCTGCCGCATGAGCTGGACTTGTCCAGGGGCTTCTTGGGGTCGTTGACCATGGTGGTGGTGATCAGGGGCGTGGCGTTGAGGGCGTCGGTCATGGTGCCGATGTAGCCGTGCCAGGCGTCGCTGCGGCTTGTCTGGCTCGAGCCGATGTAGGCGAAGGCAACGCGGCCGTCGGCGCCGCCGGCGATGGTGGGGAAGCCGGTGGAGGTGACGCCGGGAGGCGCGACCATTCGGGGCTGGGTCCAGGTTTGGCCGCGGTCGGCGCTGCTGGCCTGGTAGGGCAGGTCGTCTTCGGCGATCCAGATGGCGTGGACGTTGTTGGCTTCATCCACGGCGAGGGTGACTTCGTGGTCACGGGGCGCGTAGGCCGGGTTGTCGGTGATCGTGAATTGGCTCCAGGTGAGGCCGCCATCGTCGCTGCGGTACGCGGCGGGTCCGGCGCAGCCGGGCTGGCCCCGGTACAAGCCCCCGTCGGCGGCTCCCACGAGGTGGCCGTGCAAGCCGCTGCACTGGAACGTTCCGGCAGGGTAGCCCGGAACCAGGGGCAGCCAGTTGAGGCCGCCGTCGATGCTGCTGCTGCACCAGGCGCCTGCGAACTGGGGACCGCGGTTGACGCAGAACGAGAGCACCGCGTCGTAGCCGACGGTTTCGAGTGCGACGGCGTCGGCGGGGACGCTGGCGATGGATTGGTGGTCGAGCGCAACGGGCGGCGCGGGCATGACCGGGGTGACGACGCTCCAGGTTTCGCCGTCGTCGTCGCTGTACTCCATGGTCATGGCCGTCAGGTAGTGCATGTCGAACTTGATGACGCGGTCGGTCCAGGGGTCGACGTAGATGTAGGGGTCGTTGCTGTTGGGCACCTGGTTGAAGCTCGTGCCGGGAAGGTAGGGTCCGACGGGAACCCAGGTGGTGCCGTTGTCGGTGGATCGGATGACGGTGGTGCCCATGCCTTCGATGCTGTCGTAGAAGCTGATGGCGAAGATCGCGCCGCTGCGGGTGACGCCGACGGTGGGCTCAAAGGTCGCAAAGCCTGTGACCGAGTGGCCGCCGAGTGCGGGAATGAAGGGCAGCCCGGGGGGTGTGGGCATCGCAGGTTCCTCTCCAATGGTGGGCAGGTGGTAGGCGACGCTTCGGGTGTTGGTGGGCAGGCGCAGTTCGTTGTCGGCCGGCTCGCTGTCGTTGGTGCAGCCGGCCAGGGTGGCGGTTGCTGCCAGGAGGGTTAGTAGCAGGGCTCGGGTGGTCATGGGGTGGCGGATGCGTCTGGCCTTTTCAGCCCTGGGGCGCGGTCGTCATACGGGCGGGTATGGCCCTGGCGCATTGGCCCAGCGGGGGCGGGGCACCGGCGACCGATGGGCGTGACGGTGCGGGATGGGAGTTGCCCGTGGGGCGCTTGGTCGGGGCAATGTGGATGGTGGAGTGCTTGGTGGTGGTTCCTGCGGCTGATCGGGGCGCCCGTCGGATGCAGAATCTGGTTTCATCCAAGTTTTTGCCATGGGCCATTTGGTTTTGGTTCAGTCTGTTGTCAAGGCGAAAGTCGGGATGCAACCAAGTCAGCCCCCTTGGCTTCCCCTGGAAGCGTCCGACACCCCGCAACACCTGTTTGTTATCAAAAGAGGTGACGAATGGAGCCCTTCGTTACCAAAGGGAATGTAAGGGCGTGCTCATCTCATCACATCCCGGCGGGGTCCCAAGGTGGCCCGGCCAGGCGCGATCGGCCTCACAGTCGGTCGGGATGGGATGCACCGAGGTGAATGATCTGACCCGATGGGGCCGGCGACACCAAGCCCTTCCACCCTCTCTGCCCGGGATCGGCGACCGGCCTGAAGCACCTCCCCGTCGGTCCCGGGCGCCTACGTGGTTTTGCCACGATCGAGAACTCCCACTTACCTGGAGGAAGCCGTCATGAACAAGGACATCCAACTGGACTTCACGGGCGGGGCGCGCGCCGCCACGCGCCTACCCGAGGAACCGACCGTGGCACGAGCAGAGGATGCAGCATCCGTAACAGACACTGAACCGTCCGTCAGCCCGGCTCTCCCCCAGGGAACCGAAGGCGGAAGTGGCCGGCCGGGACTCGCCGTCGAGCGGCTGTTTACCAGCTCCGGCGCAGATCCCTACGACGAACTGGAATGGACGACGCGCAAGTCGGTCATCCAGAACCCCGACGGCTCAGTGGTCTTCCAAGTGGATGCGGCCGAAGTGCCCGCCGGCTGGAGCCAGCTGGCTACCGACATCATTGTCTCCAAGTACTTCCGCAAGGCAGGCGTTCCCCAGCCCGACGGCTCGCTGGGGCCCGAAACCTCTGCGGCCCAGGTTTGCCACCGCATTGCCACCACGATCCGCTGGTGGGGCGAAACCCACGGCTACTTCGCCAGCACCCAGGACGCAGACTCGTTCGAAGCAGAGCTCAAACACCTGCTGATCACCCAAAAGGGCGCCTTCAACAGCCCGGTGTGGTTCAACTGCGGCCACGAGCACGTCTACGGCATCACCGGCGGCAACGGCAACTGGGCGGTCGATGAGGTCACCGGCGAGGCGATCCGGTTGGACAACAACTACGCCCGGCCTCAGTGCAGCGCTTGCTTCATCCAGCGCGTTGAGGACAACCTGGTGGACGACAAGGGTATCTTCGAACTGCTGGCCAGCGAGGCGCGGCTCTTCAAGTACGGCAGCGGCACCGGCAGCAACTTCAGTCGCGTGCGCTCGAAGTATGAGCAGTTGTCCGGTGGCGGCACGAGCAGCGGCCTCATGAGCTTCCTCAAGGTCTTGGATGCTGGCGCCGGAGCGACCAAGAGCGGCGGCACCACGCGGCGGGCAGCCAAGATGGTCAGCCTGGACATGGACCACCCCGAGATCGAGGACTTCATTCTCTGGAAGGTCCGCGAAGAGCAGAAGGTCGCGGCGCTGATCGCCCAGGGGTATGACTCCGATTTCAACGGCGAGGCGTACGCAACTGTCAGCGGCCAGAACAGCAACAACTCGGTGCGGGTCACCGACGAGTTCATGCAGGCTGTGCTCAAGGGCGGAGACTGGCAGACCATCGAGCGCACGTCTGGCAAGGTCCATGCGACGATCCCGGCGGCGCGCCTCTGGGAGGACATCGGCAAGGCGGCGTGGGCATGCGCCGATCCGGGTCTCCAATACGATACCACGATCAACAAGTGGCACACGTGCAAGGCGACGGACCGGATCTACGGCTCCAACCCGTGCAGCGAGTACATGTTCCTGGACGACTCGGCGTGCAACCTGGCGTCCCTGAACCTCATGAAGTTCCTGGACGATGAGGGCAACTTCGATGTCGAGGCGTACCGCCACGCCATCCGGGTGTTCTTCATCGCCCAGGAGATCCTGGTGAGCCTGTCGAGCTACCCGACCCAGGAGATCGCCAAGAACTCGGAGGACTACCGTCCCCTGGGTCTGGGCTACGCCAACCTGGGCACGCTCCTGATGGTGTCTGGCCTTCCGTACGACTCTCCCGAGGGCCGCGCTGTGGCGGGCGCCCTGACGGGTATCCTGTGCGGCCATGCGTACAAGGTCAGCGCCGAGATGGCGCAGGTCAAGGGGCCGTTCAATGGCATCACCGTTGAGGACGAGGAGGGCCGCACCAACTGGGACACGATGGCTGAGGTCATCGGCATGCACCTGGATGCTGCCCGGCTTCTGCGTGATACGGGTAGCCCGTTGACGCAGATGGAAGGCGTTGATCTGGAGGGCCTTGGCGTCGGCAAGCTGGGCTCGTCGGAGCTCAAGGGTCACGACGGCGCGTTCGTGCGCTTCCGTTCTGTTTGGGACGCGGCCGTTGATGACTGGAGCGCCGCCCTGGAGGGCGGCAAGCGCTTCGGCTGGCGTAATGCACAGGCGACCGTCCTGGCGCCCACGGGCACCATCGGCTTGCTGATGGATTGCGACACCACTGGCGTTGAGCCGGACTTCAGCCTAGTGAAGTTCAAGAAGCTGGCTGGTGGCGGCTACTTCAAGATCATCAACCAGAGCGTGCCGGCGGCGCTGCGCAACCTTGGCTACTCGGAGGACGAGATCCGCCTGGTGGAGCGTTACGCCATCGGCCACGGGACCCTGGAGGGTGCGCCGGTGGACAAGGACACGTTCCTGGAGAAGGGCTTCACGGAGGAGCAGTACCAGGAGGCGTACGATGCCGTGGCGGCCAGCGGCGCCTTCAACGAGTACACGCCTGGCATCAACCCCAAGCAGATGAGGGCCAAGGGCTTCACCAAGCAGGCAGTGGCCGAGCTGGTTGCCTACATCGAGGGCCACCAGACCATTGAAGGCAGCCTGGTCAAGGAGGAGCACCTGGCGATCTTTGACTGCGCCAACCGCTGCGGCGATGGCCAGCGGTTCATCCACCATGAGGGTCACATCCGCATGATGGCTGCCGTGCAACCGTTCCTGTCGGGTGCCATCAGCAAGACGATCAACATGCCCAACCACGTGACCGTGGAAGATGTCCAGGGCGCCTACATGCTGGGTTGGGAGTTGGATCTCAAGGCGGTGGCACTGTACCGCGATGGCTGCAAGCTCAGTCAGCCCCTGAACTCCAAGAAGGAGGACAAGGAGGATGCAGAGGCACCCGTCAAGGTGGTCGAGAAGATCGTCGTCAAGGAGGTCGAAGGGCTCAAGCGCGGTGAGGCAGAGCGACCGCCCCGGGACAACGACAAGGGCTTCAAGCGCACGGTCACGATCTACACGGCCCACGGCGCCGAGAAGGTGGACATCCAGGTGTGGGAGTATCCGGATGGGCGGCCGTGCGAGATCTTCGTGGGCGCTCGCAAGAGCGGTACGTTGACGGCCAATTTCCTGATGGAGATGGGGCGCAACTACAGTCGCTTGCTCCAGTTGGGGATGACCACGGACGAGTTGACGAGCAAGCTCATGAATGAGCACGGGCCGCTGCAGGGTCAGACGGATCACAAGTACATCAAGAGCTGCCTGGGCATCCAGGATCTGCTGGGCAAGCTGTTGCGTTACGAGTACTTCGGGGAGACGCACTTCTTGAGCGTCAAGCCGGACCCGGAGGACCCGGATCGCTTGGTGCCCCGCAAGGAGGTCTTGGAGACGCTGCGCAAGGCGTTCCAGAAGACCCGGGCGGAGAAGCCGTTGACGGCGTTCGAGGCTGATCCCGTCGTAGAGGCCGATGTTGGGGTGGATGATGTCGAGGAGGATTTTGATGCCAAGCTTGGCAAGACGGACAATCCCGACAACATGTATGCCAGCATGGGCGGCGATGCGCCTGCCTGCGACCAGTGTGGCCACATCACGGTCCGCAACGGTGCTTGCTACAAGTGCATGAATTGCGGTAACAGCATGGGCTGTTCGTAAGAATCCGCTGGATTTCCCTCTGTTTTACCTTCTTCCTTAATGTTTTGCCACGACCATATGAAAGATCGGGGCTCGGGTTCCACTGGAATCCAATCAGCCCCCTGGTTTCCTATGGAGGCGCCCCTTCAACAGATTAGAAAAGTAGGCTGTTTGTCGAAATTCGAGTTGAAATGAAGGGGTACTATCAAGTCGTTCTTACGCTGGTTGGTCGTGGATTTGACGCGGCCACGGTTGCGTAACCAAAGTGTCTAACAAAAGCAACTCAGCACACGCTCGCGGCTGACGCCCAGGTCCTCGGCTGCTGCTGCTGCAACCTCCGGGCATGGCCGGGCCTTCGCTGGCTCGTCTGGTGACGGAATGTCGGCGATGAACTCCTTCAGGGCGCAAAATGCATCCAGATCAAGATCTGAGTTGCTGATCAGTTGATGGAATCGGGTGCCGTTGCGTCCCGCTTCAACTTCTTGGAAGAGCTTCTCGATCGAGCCGTGCTGCCGCACCACCTTAAGCGCCGTCTTGGGGCCCAGGCCCTTGACGCCCGGGTGCCAGTCGGTGCCGCACACGATCGCCACCTCCTGCAACTGCTCGACTGTCAGGCCATGGGTTTCCAGGTCGCTGAGCCGATGGAGGAACGTCGAGGCGCCGCCTGCCTTGCGCAGTACCGTTGGTGCTCCGGCAACCAACGCGTCGAAGTCCTCTGTGGCCACGACATCGGCGTGGCCTTGGTGGCACAGCGCTGCTGCGTACCGTTCGCCGTCGTGATCGGCGCGCGTTACGGCTACGCCCAGGGGTTCGAGCAACTGGGTGCAGTCGTCGATCATGGTTTGATCCAGGTAGACGGTGGACCGCATCAGGCGCACGTAGGAGGCGTGATCGCCGGCGGCCTTGGCTGCCTCGGCCTTCGCGACGGCCTCTTCCCGCTTGCGGATGCGCTCGTCCACGGTGGCCTGCTTGCGCGGGTGGACCTCGCCGTCCCAGATGACGATCGGCTCGGCGCCCGCCAGTCGCAGGGTGCGCACCAGGCCCAAGAAGCCGATGACGTGGCTGATGGGCCTGCCGGTGTCGCTGCGAACAACGTCGCCGTCGCGGGTGCGGATGCTGGTCAGGTAGCGAAAAGCCACGTTGTGCCCGTCGATGGCGATCCGCTTCCCGTTGTACCAGTTGGCCGGCACGTCGTGTTGCGGAAACAGTTCGCGAAGGTTGACGCCCAAGAGTGCTCCCTTTCCCAGGGACGAGGGCCACGGTTATGTGGGATTTGGTTGGCTTGGCACACGCCAGGGCCTGTCTAGCAGTTGGGAGGAAGCTGGGAAACCGGCGCGAATGCTCCAAGAAGCCGTTGACAGTCGGACGCTCATGGACTTCTCGGGCAAACGCGTGCTGGTAACGGGGGCCACGGCCGTAATCGGAGAAGCGACGGCGCAGGCCTTTGCCGCCGCAGGGGCTGCCGTTGTGCTGGTTGGCCGCCGAGAAGACCGCCTG
>JBFJVP010000030.1:0-13503 GCA_041624075.1 Thermoplasmatota archaeon
CCCTCGTCGCCGGCTCTGCCTCTCAACCGTTCACCGCGTCTCCGGATCGATAGACCGGGTGCCGCGCCGGGTGAGGCACCCGGAGGTCTAACATGAAGCGACCACGCAAGGTCATGCGGTACTGCCCTGGCCAATGCAAGAAGCACACCGAGCACGACGTTGAACGTCTGCGCAAGAAGCGGGCCAGCGAACTGGCCTGGGGTCAACGGCGTTTCCGACGCGTTACTGCGGGTTACCGTGGTTTCCCGCGTCCGAAGCCTGAGGGCCGTGAGAAGCCTACCAAGCGCATCACGTTGCGCTTCAAGTGCACCGGCTGCGGCCACCAGCACCAGCCCGCCGCCCAGCGCGCGAAGCGTTTCGAGTTGACGGAGTGATCCCATGGCAGCCATTCGTTCCCATTTCCTGAAGGTCCGCTGCGGCGACTGCAGCAACGAGCAAGTTATCTTCAACCGCCCCGCCAGCATGGTCAAGTGCCAGGTCTGCGGTGCGACGCTTGCTGAGCCCCGCGGTGGCGAGGGCATGGTCAAGGCGGAAGTCTTGGCCAAGCTCGAATAGTCCCATCGGACCCCTTTTCCTTCCATCTCCTGCCTTTTTGTTTTCAATGGTGGCCGAGCGCCAGCCAGGGCTGTGAATGCGGAACAGGTCACCGAATTTTCAACCCGGGCCCGGGTTTCAGCCTCCTGTTGGCACGGCGCGTGGGGCAGCCACCCGCGACCATCCGCTTATATGAAGGGCATTCCTCGCCGGGCCTCGCAGGTGGACTTATGGCCAAAACCAGGGAATTCCCGGAGGAGGGCGAACTCGTCGTTGGTACGGTTCGCGAGGTTCAGAATTTTGGCGCGTTCATTACGCTTGAGGAGTACCCTGGCAAGGAAGGCTTCTGCCACATCCGTGAGGTTGCGGCGGGCTGGGTCAAGCGCATTCGGGACCATGTTCGCGAGCGCCAGCGCGTGGTCTGCAAGGTCCACGGGGTAAACTCCCAGAAGGGCCACATTGACCTGAGTCTCAAGGCGGTCAACGATCACCAGCGCCGCGAAACCATCCAGATCTGGAAGAACGAACAGAAGGCCGACAAGTTCATGGAGATCCTGGCCGAGCGGCAGGAGACCACGGTCGAAGCGCTCATGGACCAATTTGGCAACCAGTTGGTTCAGGTGTTTGGCGCCTTGTACCCGGCCTTCGAGGAGGCTGCCGAGTACGGCGAGAGTGTCTTCGCCGATGAGGGCCTGACTGGCGACTGGATTGCTGGCTTCGTTGAGTTTGCCTCGGAGAACATCGCCGCCAGCTTCGTCGAGATCGCGGGTTACGTTGACATCCAGAGCAGTGCACCAGATGGTGTTCTGCGCGTCGGCAAGGCCCTGGGAGCGGCCGAGGAATCGGAGTTCGAGGACGTGGGCATCGAGGCCACTTACCTGGGTTCTCCCCACTACCGCTTGACCGTCAAGGCCCCCGACTACAAGATCGCGGAGGAGGAACTCAAGAAGGCCGCCGATCGAGCCGTTGCCGCCATCAAGCAGGAAGGGGGCACGGGCGCTTTCTTCCGCGAGTTGGAGGCCAAGAAGTGAAGCCCGCGTTCGCTGGCATTGCAACGGGCGCGTTCACGCGGATGCGGAGTCCGCCTATCTGGGGGTGACGCGATGAGTCGTGTGCTGCTCAAGCGGTGTTCGGCTTGCGCCGAGTACACGCTGCGGGAGGTGTGTCCGCATTGCGGATCTCCTGCCCACCCCAACCGGCCTGCGCGCTACAGCCCAGAGGATACATATGGCGCATATCGGCGAAAGCTCAAGTTCGGCGACTCCCACCCACAGGAAGGGTCCTGATGGAACTGGTTCGATTTGTTGACAAGGACGTGCCCAAGAAGGCGCGCAAGCTCATCTTCGTGGAAGGTCTGCCTGGTGTGGGCAACGTTGGCAAGCTGGCCACGCAGCACTTGGTCGACTCGCTTGGCGCCGACCTGTGGGCAGACATCTTCAGTCATGATTTTCCGCCCCAGGTGACGGTGCAGGACGATGGCACGGTTCGCTTGGTTCGCAACCAGTTGTGGTTTGCCAAGGGTGCCGCCGGCGGCTTTGACATCGCGCTCTTGACAGGGGACTTCCAGCCCTTGTCCAGCGAAGGCCAGTACGCCTTGGTCGAGGCAATCCTGGATCGATTGGAATCCCTCGGCTGCAAGGAGCTCTACACGTTGGGCGGCTACGGTGTTGGCGTCGCCGTGGAGGCACCGGAGGTGCTGGGGGCTGGCACGGACCTGAAGGCGGTGTCCAAGCTGCGCGATGCCGGCGTCAAGTTTGCCGAGGACGACCCAGCCAACGGAATTATTGGCGCCAGTGGCCTGTTTCTGGGCCTTGGCATGATGCGAGGCATCCGGGGTGCGTGCCTGATGGGTGAAACCAGTGGCTATCTGGTTGACCCTCGCTCGGCCCGGGCGGTGCTTGAGGCACTCATGCGCGTGACGGGCATTGAGGTTAGCTTGGAAGACTTGGAGACCAAGGCCCAGGAGATCGACCAAATCACCCGGCAACTGCAGGACCCTGAACATGGCGCGGTTGGCGCCGGCCAGGAATCGGACCTCCACTACATCGGGTAGCGTCCCGCGACGAGTCCCGTTTGGAGCGGGACGGCTTTATGCCGATTCGCTCTTCGTGGCGCGATGGCGCTCCAGCAGGCGGTCAAACGCGGAAAGACCGCCCGGTTCAACGAGATTGTCAACATCCTGCTGCGCAACGACTTCTGGGGCTTGCTCCGGGAGATGTTGCTTCCCCGGGCCCCGGACGCGATGCCAGATGGCGTCGAGCCGGCCCCCGTGAGGATGAGGAAGATCCTGGAGGAATTGGGCCCGACCTTCATCAAGATTGGACAACTGCTGGCCACGCGGCCGGACTTGGTTCCCGCCGAGTACGTGGAGCAGTTCAAGCAACTCTACGACGGCACGGAGCCCAGCCCCTACGAGGAAGTCCGAGAGGTTGTCAAGGAACAACTGGGCATGGAGATCGAGGAGGTCTTCTCGACGTTTGAGAAGAAGGCCCTGGCCTCGGCGAGTGTTGGCCAGGTTCACCGCGCCACCCTGAAGGACGGGCAAGAGGTCGCCGTGAAGGTCCAGCACGTCGGCATTGAGGATGCCATGCTCATGGATTTCGAGATCCTGCGCGGCCTCGTGACGTTCATCGAGAAGACGTTTGCGGCCAGCCGTGTTTGGCAACCGACGGCCCACCTTGAGGAATTGCGCCTCATGCTGGAGCGGGAACTGGATTACCGGTTCGAGGTGAAGAATACTCAGCGCGTTGCCAAGAATTTCAAGCACGATGACTCCGTGAAAATTCCTGAAATGTACACGGATTTTTGCGCGAAGCGCGTCATGGTGATGGAATTCATCAAGGGCATTAAGTTCAAACATGTTGATGCGCCGGAAATGGCTGGAATTGATCGCCGCAACGTTGCAAAAATTGTCACGCATGCGATGGCCAAGCAGATCTTTATTGATCGGTTCTTCCACGCCGACCCTAGCCCTGGCAACATGATGATCATGCACTCCAACCAGGTTGTGTTCCTGGACTTTGGAGCCGTCGGCATGGTTACCGAGCGCCGCTCCAAAGCAATTCTGCAATTGATCACCGGCATTGCCAAGGGCGACGTTGAATCGACCAGCGAAGCCATTGTTGATTTGTGCGACGTCTTTGGCGAAGTGGACCAAAAGCGCTTCGTGACGGATGTCGAGAAGGTGCTGGATTTCTTCGAGCGGGAGCAAGTGAGTGTGGCGGATCCCCGAATCATGGAAATGATTCTGGATTTGGCTCGCCAACACAAAATGCTCCTGCCACCGGATTTCATGCTGATCACGCGCAGCCTGTTCCAATTCGATGGTTTCTGCCGCGACCTGGACCCAGACTATGAGATCGTCAGCATCCTGGAGCCCTTCGTAGGGCAGATGATCTGGAAGAACATCTCCAGCCCCAAGAAGCAAAAGGAATTGGTTGAGGAGACTTTCGGCGAGTTGCTGAAGTTCGCCAGGACCTTCCCGCATGCGCTCAATACCTTGGTGCGCAAGGTTGAGCGCAACGAGCTGTCGACGCGCATCGAGGTGGCAGGCCTTGAGGGGTGGAAGGCGAGCCAGGGGCGCACGGCGCTCAAGATGGCGTTCACCGTGATGATGGCGGCCCTTCTGATTGGCCTCGGCATCGTGTACGCGGGGCCGAACGCCGCCATGGCCGGCCAGTACCTCTTCATTGCGACGGTGATTCTTGTGTCCTGGACCCTGGTGCTGATCCTTTGGTCCGAGGGCTTCAAGGGGAACCGTGAATAGGCAACCCACACCAGCCCAGGGGCCTTTCCGGGTTCCAGTGGGGCAATCGGAATGGCTTTGACGCTGCGGAGCCGATAGTGATGGCGTGAAGAAGGCACTGCCCATCCTCGGCGCCACCGGTGCGGCTCTTGCGGGGTTCGGTATCGGCTTGGCATCGGGCTTGGCGATTGAACTGCTCCTCGTACTGGTTGTTCTTGCGGGGGCAGTCTTCTGTTTCTTGGAGCGTGGGGGGCTCGCCATCGGGTTGGGCCTGGCGTTGGTGGCGGGCGCGATTCTGGCCGCCTTGGCCGCTGTTGCACCAGTCACCACCGAAGACGGGGAGTACCTGACTGGCTTGGCGGACCCGGGGCCAGCAGTGGTCCTCTTGGCTGGCATGGCGCTTGCCGGGGCTGTGGTGGCCCTTCGCTGGCGTGACTTGGAGCCTCGTTGGTTTGGCATTACGGGGGCCGTGCTGGTTGGCCTTGGCGCTGTGTCCCTGTTCTTGATTCCGCAGCAGCATGTTGGCAACCCTACGTCGGTGGCGGCCGCGTCCATGGTGGTTTGCCTGGCAGCCATGGCGCCGGGCGTCGTCGCTGCCCGGCGTGCCTGATTGACCAGGGTTGGCTTTAAGCGGCCGGGCCGGGTGGCCGCGCCCGATGGCACTGAGGACGCTGGGCTGCGGCGAGGTCGCGCCCGAGCATTATGGAACGGAGCAGACCTTTGCTGGCTGGGTGCACACCCTGCGCGCCAAGGGCAACATCGCGTTTCTGGTGCTGAGGGATCGCACCGGTACGGTGCAGTTCGTCCTCTTGAAGAAGCAACTCGCGGAATCGGCGCCCGGCTTGTTTGAAGAGCTGACGAAGTTGACCCCCGAGTCGGCCGTGTCCATCACCGGCCTGGTCAAGGAGTCGGAGAAGGCGACGGCGGGCTTCGAGGTCCTGCCGACGGCGGCCAAGGTGCTCAATGCTGCCGGCGCGCCGCTGCCGCTGGCCCTGTGGGACGACGACATCGAGACGGGTCTGGACACCCGCCTGGACAATCGGTACCTGGACATCCGTTCGCCGCGCACATCGGCGATCTTTCGCATTCGCCACGAGGTTGTTGGGGCGGCGTGCGACTACCTGCGCTCGCAGGGGTTCGTGGAGACCCATACGAGCAACATCAACGCCGCCAGCAGTGAAGGCGGCACCGAAGTGTACACGTTCGATTACTTCGGAAAGAAGGTGTTTCTGGCCCAGAGTCCCCAATTGTACAAGCAGATGCTGATGGCGTCGGGCCTGGATCGCGTGTTCGAGATCGGCTGGTACTTCCGAGCCGAGAAACACAACACCACCCGGCACCTCAACGAGTCGACCGCCATTGACTTCGAGATGGCCTGGATCGAGTCCGAGGAGGACGTTCTGGCGGCCATCGAGGGCCTGATGCACGCCATTTGGAAGCGCGTGCACGACAACTGTCAGCCGGAGTTGGCGATTCTCGAGGTTGACTTGAAGGTGCCCGAAGTGCCCTTCAGGCGCGTCCCCTACGAGGAGGCGCTGCACCTCATCAACAGCCATGACGATGACCGCCTGGAGCGGCCCTTGGAGTTCGGCGACGACATCGGCACCGAGGCGGAGAAGATCCTGGGCCGCGTGATGCACCAGGAGGGCCACGACTTCTACTTCATCACCAAGTGGCCCCTGGCGCCCAAGCCGTTCTACGTGATGCCGGAAGACGGCACGCAGCAGAGCCGCCTGAGCCGCTCGTTCGACCTGGACTACAAGGGCGTCGAGTTGATCAGCGGCGCCCAGCGCATCCACGACCCCGAGCTGTTGGCCGAAGGCATCGTCCGCTGGGGCCTCGACCCCAAGGACTTCAAGACGTACCTCGACGCGTTCCGGTACGGCATGCCGCCCCACGGCGGCTGTGGCATCGGCGTCGAGCGCATCCTGATGCAGATGCTGCACCTGCCCAACATCCGCGAAGCCATCCTGTTCCCGCGGGACACGGTGCGGGTCACCCCGTAGGCTGGAGGGAAGGGCACGGGCGCCCTTGCCCAGATTATCCCGCCACGATCACCGTGCCGACCATGCCGACGCCGGCGTGCGGCCTACAGTAGTAGTTGTAGATTCCAGGCGTGTTGAACGTGTGACGCACCTCGCCGCCCTGGGGCAGGAGTTCGTCGATGCTGTCCGGGCCACTGGTGTCATGGGTGCGGCCACCCACGGCCGTCGTGGTCGTGACCGTGTGCGGTAGCAGAACGCCGTCCCAGACCACCGTGGTACCAACGGGCACCGTGATGGCCGCCGGCGTGAACTGGAAGAACGCGGCCGCCACACGCACCTCGTTGGTCGCGGGGACGTCCACGGGCGCTTCGGGCAACTCAGGCGCTTCCGGGGCCTCGGGAACTTCGGGCAAGTCGCCGCCACTGACCGTCGAGGGCACGACAGGAGCAACACGGAAGACACCCTCGGCGTCCGCGATGTACATGGCACCGTCGGGGCCAAAGAGGACATCCGTGGGCAGGGCGAGGCCGGTGACGAAGTCCTTGACCTCCGTGGCGTGGCCGTCGGGGCCGAGGACGGTCTGGACCACCTTGTGGCTGAGGTTGTGAACGATCTCGTCCGGGTTGGACGTGGCGGCCTGGCGGTTGCGAATGAGCCACGAGTCAGCGCCAAACGTGGCGCATTCGCCCACATAGACGGAACTGTGGAATGCCTCAGGGAAGGCCCACGCGCCATCCGTGGGGAAGTCCAACCCCGTGGTGCAGGTGTGCCATCCCAGGTTGGCCGTAGCCGGCGGAACTGTGGCGCAGTCAGGGCCGGGCGGCAAAACGGCTGGCACGGCAGGCGCGTCAACAACCCACACGTCGGAGCCAACGCCGCCACTCGGGCCCACGTTGTAGCAGTAGGGGAAGCCGTGGTCGGCGCCCCACTGGACCTTGTACAACAGGTCTTGGCTAGCGGGGTCATCTGCGCCGTTCATGGCCGTGTAGAGCTCGCCACCGTAGGGCAAGTCGCCCGGAGCAAACGCGACGCCGAAGATGTTCCGGAAGCCGGCACCGACCACTTCCACCTTGCTGGCGAAATCGTCGTTGACCGGGTGGGTGCCGATGTCGTTGGGGTGAATGTCGTTACCCTGGGCGTCGTCCCAGTGGAGAATCGCAGGGTCGCCCACCAAATCATCTGGGGTCACGGCCAAGATGGCGCCAGAGTAGGGGAAAACGTCAGGGTGTCCGGTGCCGGTGCCGGTTCCGTGATCGTTGGGGTTGCCAACGGGCATGTAGAGGCGGCCGTCAGGGCCAAAGCGCAGGTGGTTGACGTTGTGCTGGCCCTGGGGCAAGCCATTGACGATGACGTGCTTGGCGCCGGTAGCGGCGTCGACACGCGTGATGCGTCCATCAGATTGGCCGCTCTCGGCGCCATTGTTGCTGTCAGCCACGTAGAGGTTACCGGCCTCGTCGAATGCCAGGCCGAGGATGCCACTGTAGCCGGAACTGACAGTGGACGTTGCGCCGGCTACCGGGCCGGCAGGAGTCCACGTCAGGTCGACCCGGGTCACGCCGCCGGAGACCAGCGTCGCCATGTACAGGTCGGGTTCCGGGCCGGGCCCAAACATGATGGCCGTCGGAACGCCGGCGGCCACCAGCGGCTCGATGGTGAAACCTTCCACCACGCCGGGAACCGGGTGTGGTACCACTTGGGTAACACCCGTAGGCGCCATCATGGCCAACATCAGGCTTGCTAGGAGTGCAACTGGAACGATTCGCATGCCACCAACTCGGACTTGGCAGCGGCGAAGCCCTCTTTAGACGCACGGAGCCATGGGCATTGACTTGTCAACTCAGTCGAGTTGAATGTCCAACCCTGCTCAATGGCATGCTACGACGCCTGAACCGTGCCCACCATGCCCAAGCCGACGTGGCCCGGAATGTTGCACCAAGAGTCCCACGTCATGGCACTCTCCGGCGTCATCACAAAGGACGCACTGTCACCGCCAGCGATGTCAACGGACTTCCAGATAGCCACCGACGAACCGGTCGGGTTGTAGGTGCCGATGTAGATGTTGTGGCCCTGGGCGCCGGAGTTGATCACCCGCACCAGGTACGTCGTGCCGGCCTCCATACGCATGTTCTTCGGGATGATGTTGTACTCATTGAGTTCCACCTCGAAGACCTCAGCGTCGATGATGTTGAAGGTCAGATTGCCACCCGCACTGGAGCTGAGCGTCACCTGGCCGGGCTCCGGCGCGTTGATCGCCAGGTAGTCCGTGGCTCCGGCGGGTAGGGTCAACTGGGCTCCGGGCGCAGTCAACGTGACTGCCTCGCCCAGGGTGTTGCTGGCCTTCACGATGAAGCGCGTGCCCTTGACAGCCGACAGGTCGGCGTCCGTGGTCAAGGTGCCTTGGCCGACGGCCACGTCCAGGCTGCTGAGCAGATCTGCGCCAGCCTCCAGGCGCTTCACCTTCAGCCACTCCTCGTACTCCTCGACGGGTATGGCTGTGATCTTGCCCTTCATGTACGCGTGGCCGGGGTTGAAGCAGTGTTCCTTGCACTGCACCAAGTAGTCACCCTCGGGGAAAACCATGGTTCCGTGGTTGTACTTGGTCGGGCCATTGGTGTTGGCGTCCGAGATCCACACATACGCACGGTTGGCATCGAGGATGTTCATCGCGTGCAGGATGTCCGCCTCGTCCGCCGTCAGGTTGATTCTAACGGGGACATCGGCTGGTACGATGATGGGCACCATGTTGTTGGGGTCCGCAGGGTCGAAGGACGACGTGACGCGCACACCGTCACCGTAGTGGGCGGTCCACGAGTAGCGCACGCCGACCACCTGGATCTCCGTGTAGGTTTCCTCATCCGTGTAGCCCTCGTCCAGCGCCAGCAGGCCGCCGTAGGAGATCCAGCCGACCCAGAGCACGATGATGAGGGGAACAATGGTCCAACCCAGTTCCGCCTTCAGGTTCTCGCGCTCATGCTCGTGCGTGGCGCGGCCGTGGCCGGTGTGGGCGCGGAAGCGCCAGAGCACCAGCATGAGCCATGCAAAGACGATGACAAAGACGACCAGTCCAGCAATCATGATCTGGCTGTAGATGTCTTCCACGATCCGGCCGCGCTCCGTGAGCGGCTCAGGCATGCCCCAGCGCGCGGAGGCAGGGGAGGCAATCCACAGGAGGGCGAGCGACAGCAGGCCAAACATCCGCGTGCGCATGGTGACGGAGCGCGCGACTCCGGCGGGCTATGAAAAGGATTTGCCAGGGCGAGGGCCGCCCGCCAAAACCCTGGCCAGCCGGCAGCCCGGATGCGACCGGCCAGCCAGCGTTACGGTTTTCTAAGACACCCAAGTAGCGGCGCCCGGCCCATGAACCCAGACTACGTCTTGGCCGACGAGAGCCACAAGAAACGCGGCCTTGCCCGCTGGCTCACGACGACCGACCACAAGGAGATCGGCATCCTGTACCTCTGGACTGGGTTCATCTACTTCATTCTGGGCGGTCTCGCCGCCCTCGTGATGCGCTGGGAACTGTACCAGCCTGGCGCCGACATGGCCGACCCCGCCCAGTTCAGCGAAATGCTGTCCCTGCACGGCACCACCATGGTGTTCTTGTGGATCATGCCGGCACTTGCCGGACTTGGCAACTACTTCGTGCCGATCATGATCAAGGCGAAGGACATGGCATTCCCCCGCATCAATGCCCTGTCCTACTGGCTCATCGTCCCCGCGGGCATCCTGCTGTGGATCCCGATGATCCTCCCGGACCTGGTCGCCGTCAACGTGACCTGGGTGGGCTACCCGCCCCACTCGGTCCTGGAACGCAACCTTGGCCTCGACTTCTGGCTGATCGCCCTGCTGCTGTTGGGTATCGCCTCGACGCTTGGCAGCATTAACTTCCTGGTTACCATCTTCAAGATGCGCGCGCCCGACGTGACCCTGCACAACATGCCCCTGTTCGTGTGGGCGCAACTGGCCACCAGCATCCTGCTGGTGTTCAGCCTGCCCGTGGTCGCCATCGCGTTCATCATGGTCCTCTTCGACCGCAACTTCGGCACCCAGTTCTTCGTGGGCAACGGCGATCCGATCCTGTACCAGCACCTGTTCTGGTTCTTCGGCCACCCCGAAGTGTACGTACTGATCCTGCCGCTGATGGGTGTTCTCAACGAAGTGATCCCCAAGTTCTGCCGCCGCACGGTCTTCGGCTACAAGTCCATGGCCTACGCCATGCTGGGCATCGCCATCGTGGGCTTCCTCGTGTGGGCGCACCACATGTTCACCACCGGCATTGACCCCCGCGTGCGCGCCGTCTTCATGTTCAACACGATGCTCGTTGGTGTTCCCACCGGCATCAAGGTGTTCAACTGGCTGGCCACCATGTGGGGCGGCCAGATCCACCTCACGGCCCCCATGAAGCACGCTCTCGGGTTCATCTGGCTGTTCGTGATCGGTGGCATCACCGGCGTGATGCTCGGAGCCATCCCCGTGGACTACGCCCTGCACGACTCCTACTTCGTGGTGGCTCACTTCCACTACACCATGGTGGGCGGCGCCGTGTTTGGCATCTTCGCGGGCATCTACTACTGGTACCCGTTCCTCAGCGGCGGCCGCATGTACCACAAGGGCCTGGCGGACACCCACTTCTGGCTGATGTTCATCGGCTTCAACCTGACCTTCTTCCCGCAATTCCTGTTGGGCTTGCAGGGCATGCCCCGGCGCTACTTCGATTACGACCCGTCGCTGACGCTGCTCAACCAGATCAGCACCATCGGGGCGTTCATCATCGCACTGAGCGTGCTGTTCTTCATGATCAACGTCCTGGTCAGCTGGCGCAGCAAGGAACGCGTCACCGAGGACCCGTGGGGCGGAGCCCGCCACATCGAGTGGAAGTTGTGGGAGGAGGGCCGCGTCGTGCACGGCGAGGGCCTGATCGTGGACGAGGAGCCCAAGACGCTGGCCGAACAACACGCCATCCGCGTCGCACGGGGGGAGATCTAAATGGCAGCCGACAAGCAGGCCTCTGGCCACGTTTCGCCCGATGACTTCCACCTGCCCCATGGCAGCCACTGGCCGGTTCTGCTGGCCCTCGCCATCACGGCGGTCACGCTGGGCCTGGTCCTCGGCCCCGTGGTCCTCGGCTTCGGCTTGATCTTCCTCGTGATCACGATCCTTGGCTGGATCAACGAGGACATCGGTTGGTGGAAGACCAACACCGGCACCGGGCCTGGCATCGGCCGTGCGGGCACACTGATGTTCATCTCGTCTGAGGTGTTCATTTTCGGCGCCCTATTTGCCACGTACTTCACGTTCAAGGGCCAAGCCGCTCATTGGCCAGACAGCAGCGTGCACCTGCCCGTCATCAAGACCGGCATCTTCAGCCTGTTCCTGTTCGCTTCGTCGGCGACGATCCACAAGGCTGAGGCCCACCTGGCGGCGGGCAACAAGAAGGGCTTCAACAATTGGTGGCTGGCCACGATCGTTCTTGGCCTGATTTTCCTGTACGGGCAGGCGGACGAGTACATCACACTCGTCAGCGAGGGCCAGGGCCTGACGGCTGGGCAGTTCATGACCACCTTCTACTTCATCACGGGCACCCACGGGTTGCACGTGTTTGGTGGTTTGATCTACCTGATCATCGTCCTGGTGCGGTCGTACAAGGGCCAGTTTGACGAGCAACGCCACGTGGCGCCACAAACGGCGGCCATGTACTGGCACTTCGTGGACTTGGTGTGGGTCATCGTGTTCTCGGTGCTCTACATCATTCCGTGGATGGGAGGCGCCTTCTCCGGTGGCCACTAGTCGCGACGTCCTTGACGACCGCGCCGAGGAGCAGCGCAACGTTCGCAACCTGATTCGCTGGGTGGCTGGTTTCGTGGCCTATCCGGCTCTGTCGGGCAGCGTGGCGATGGCGATCTTTGACTTGGAAGAGCACCTGTTGCATTCCATTGCCACCCTGATTATTGGCGTCGCCGCGCTGGTGGTCTTTGCCCGGGCGCAGCTGCTCGCCGAGCGCTTCATTCCCACGGCGCCGCAGGTCGGCTAGGGTCCATGGCGGGTGCCGGTCCGGATGACGGTGGTGCCGCCAGGCGCCAACGGCCGGGCCTGGCGGTCGCCTTTGAGGCGGGCGTCGCCAGGCTCGTGTCCTGGAGCGTCGCGCGGCGTCGTCTGGTGCTGACGTTCTTCCTCCTGGCTGGCCTGGTGGCGATTCCGGGCGTCCTCCGGCTGGATGTTCACAACCGCATGACCGAGTGGGTGGACCCGGACGACCCGGGGCCAGCTGCATTCATGGAGGGCATTGAGGCGCTGCCGGGCATTGTCAATTTTGAGCGGGTCCTGCTAACGTACGAGGGGTCGCACCCGGATGCGCTTCTTTCCCCGCAGAGCTTGAGGGAGCAGGAACGATTGCAGGATTTGGTGCTGGGCGGCGTGCCGGATGGCGCGGTGGTGATGAGTCCGGCCCGGATCGTGCAGTTGGCGGCGTACGAGTTGGCCGTGGCTCGGGGCGAGTCACCGGATGATGCACGGTTGCCGACGAGCGACGAGGAGCTGGATCTGGCGATTCGGGCGGCACGTCAGACTCAGGCTCCGGTATTGGGCTATGTATTGGCGGACGGGGGCCGACTAGGGACGTTGGCGTTCACGTTCGACGCGCAGCCATTTTCCCTGGATGCCACGGCGCAGGGTGCCTTGCTGTCGGCTGCCGTGGATCGGGCATTCGCAGGGGCGAGCTTCGCGACGCTGTCGTCGGAGCATACGCAGCCGCTGGGGGTGGCGACGGTCAATGCTCACATCAATGAGATCCTGGAAAGGGATCTGGTACTGCTGGGTAGCTTGGGCCTGGCGCTGGTGTTTGCCCTTTTGTGGGCTGCTGCGGGCCGCATCAGGGCTGTGGTTGGCGGCTTCGTGAGCTTGCTACTGGGGTTGGTCTTGACGCTGGGCACGATGGGCTGGCTGGGCATTCCGTTCAACCTGCTGAACCTGCCCGTTCTGCCGCTGATCATGGGCAATGGCATCGATTACAGCATCCACGTTTTGGCGGAGGCCGGCGAGAATCGTGGCCGGTTCGGGCGTGGCCTGGGGCGACACCTGGGCCGGTCGCTCGGCGTCCCCATTGTGCTGGTTACATTGACGACGATGATTGGGCTGGGCACCCTGGCGCTTTCCAGCAGCCCCTACCTGGGCCAGATGGGCATCCTGTCGGGGGCAGCCATTGGACTGATTGCCCTCTTGTCGCTGACGTTCCTGCCCGCG
>JBFJVP010000031.1:0-13486 GCA_041624075.1 Thermoplasmatota archaeon
GGGCAAATCGAGTCCGTGGTCGAGTAGGTGTTGGCGCAGCAGGTGTGCCATGGCGCGTTCCAGCCAGGTGCGGGGGGTGTCGACGGCGGGGTCAAGAGGTAGTAGGGTGCGTCCGGGGACGGCGTCGAGGGCCTCGAGGGCGTCGGCGATGAGTGCTAGGTCCATGTCGGCGCCGCAGAGGTCGACGAGGCGCGGGGGGGCGTGTACGGCAATCCAGGCCGGGCGCTTGGCCAGTTCCTTTTCGAGGTTGGCTGCCACGCGCTGGAATCCGGCACATGTGGCGAGCATATCGCCGTCAACGGCGATGACCAGGGGTGGCGTGTATCCGTACATGGGGCCCACCGAAGCGACCAGTGTCAAAAAGAATGTGGCCTCGGTGGTGGTCGTCGCAGGCAGCGTGGCGCGCTTTGTGCTCTTGTATCGGATACGCTTGATTGCAGGATCTGGGTGTCCTGCGGTATGGTGGCCGGGTGCTGGCGCCGGGGTGGGGTTGTTGCCGATGGCCCGGGCTGGGTGTTGAATTCCAGGCCTCCGTTGGAGGCGGGCGGGGTCGCGTGGGCGACCGAGCCGACGGCGTCGGCTGTGGCAAACCTGCCATAATGAGTGCGGGGGACCGGATTCGAACCGGCGAACCACTAAGGACTAGCCCCTCAAGCTAGCGCCGTTGGCCAGGCTTGGCAACCCCCGCGGGTGGTTTTCACGGACGATCCGAGTCGGCCTGACGGATTCGGATGGTCCATGGGTTTTGCGTGTGCAGGATGAGAACGCCGTTTTGGGCGCGGGGCATCTGCCCCTAGCGCGACGAGGGAGATTCGAACTCCCGTGGGCAGATACCCAGAGGCTTAGCAGGCCCCCGCAATACCAGGCTATGCGATCGTCGCAGGCGGGCGAGCCGCCCAGTCAGGTACCCCATTTAATGCTAACGAGCCGACAGGGAGGCTGAGGACCGGCCACCGAGGGCCGGCTGCATTGGCCGGACTGCGTGGGCTGGACTCTAGCGGGGCGCTGGTGCCGTCAGGATCCTGGTGGCCATGGGCCGCGTCAAAAACGAGGGTTTCGAGCAGGGGAGTACGGGCGGAGGAGGAAGAGGCGTGTTCGGTGTGAATCGCGAAGTTACGGGCCTGGCAGAGCGGGTGGTTCCGGCTGCGGGTTGAAGCCGACTTCCTCGAGGCCGGTGGACAGGTGGCCGGCGGCACTGGTAAGTTGGGACGGGCGGCCCGGCGGCTCCGGTTGGGGGTTGAAGGCAACGGCGGCCAAGCCCGTATCCAGTGCGCCTTGCAGCGTCGCTTCCCACGGCGGCATCGGCGGGTCGGGCTGGGGGTTCAGACCGGCGGCATCCAGTTCGCGCAGCGCGCGGCTAGCCCAGTCAGTGGGGGCGGGCATTGCTGGATCCAGGCCAACGGAGACGGCGTCGCCAGCCTGGGAGACGTTGACGGCGGTGGGCCCCGCGGCGGCGGCGCCCGCGGTCGTAAGCAGGGCGAGGGTGGCAAGGAGCATGGTTCGCAACAGCATCACCAAAGCTCAGCTTGGTGCACCTGCTGGTTGTACCTTGGGTTGGTGTGCATCGCGCAGACCCGGTGCCCGGCTGGCAAGGGGTGCGTTAATGGGCTTGGCGCCGGTGGAGGCTTGTTGAGTGGCAGCGAGGTACCGGTCGCCGCAGTGGGGCCGCCATGGTGGCTGGGGGCGCGCCTGCTGGTTTGGCTGCTGGCGTGGGCGTTCCTGACCGGTGGTGCGTTGTTGCTGTGGTTCGACGTGGACGCTGCGGCCCACCGTGAGGGCCTGCCGCTGGTTGGAGTCTGGCTGCGGGCGCTGCACGGGGCAGCCGCGGCGCTGCTGGTGATTGGGACACTGGGCCATGTTGGGTGGCGGCTGCGGGTGGGCCGTGCCTCCAGCGGCGGGATTCGCTCGGGTAGCTTGGCGCTGTTGGCCATCGGGGTGGCTGCGGTCACGGGGGCCCTGATTGCGCAAACGGAGGCGGCCCATCGGCTCGCCGGCTGGACCGGCCTGGCTTCGTTGGCGTCAATGCGGACTGTGGTGCTGTGGTCGGCGGTTCTCCATGTGACGTACGCGGCGGTGATGGTGCTTGTTGCCGTGTACTTCCATGTGGCCCGTTGGGGGTGGCGGTACGTGATGGGTCAGCGGGCGCATGGCGTCGTCAGCGTTGCCCTGTTGGTGGCGGTGGCACTGGCGTTGGGTGCGTCGTTGCCCGGCGACGGGTCTGTCTGGACGGGTGCAACGTGGCTCGCGGTTCCGCCGCTGCCGTGGCTGTGGGCTTGGACGCTGGTGTTGGCTGCGGGGCTGTGGTTTGCAGGCAGTCGGCGGCGCTAGTTCTGGTCAGGGTTGCTGCCGCGCAGGGCGACCAAGCTTCCGGGGGTTTGCCTGTCGGGTGCCCGGTCGGCGACGATGATGAGGTCTCCGGCAATGGCCGGGCTGGACGTGACGCGGCCTGCCAGTTGGTAGCGCCACATGGGCATGCCGTCGTGGGTGAGGGCATACAGGTAGCCATCGTAGGATCCCGCCAGCACGCCGTTTTCCAGTACCGTGGGGCTGCTGATGACGCGGCCGCCCGTCTCGTACGTCCACCGGGGTTCGCCCGTCTGCGCGTCCAGGGCATAGAGGCGGTTGTCGTGGCTTCCGATGTAGAGTGTCCCCCCGTTGGGGTCGAGGCCCGGCCCGGACATCACCGCGTTGCCGGTTCGGTACCGCCACAGCAACTCTCCGCCGAGGCTGACCCGGTACACGTGGTGGTCCCAACTGCCGAAGAAGACGCTGCCTCCCGCCACCAGGACGGGGCCTTTGATGGCGTCGCCTGTTTGGTAGGTCCATGCCAGGGATCGGGTGGTGATGTTGTATGCGTAGAGCACGCCGTCGTTGGCGCCAAACACCAGGATGCCGGTTTCGGGGTCCAGTGATACGCTGCTGTGGGGGTGGTCGGTGGGTGCATCATCGCGCCATATCTCTTGGCCGCTGGCGGCGTCGAGCACCGAAAGGTGGCCGTTTGGTTCGGGTGTTTCCACGCTGACGTACACGAGGCCATCATGCACCAGGGGGCTGGATCCAATGGAGCCTCCAACCTTGGTGCTCCACACCAGGGCGCCCGTGGTCTGGTTGTACGCGTACATCACGCCGTCGTAGGCTCCGATGTACACGAGGCCGTGGGCCACGGCGGCGGTTCCGTGGATGCCAAAGCCGCTCGGGCCGGTCTGGGCGCTCCAGAGAAGGTTGCCGGCGAGGTCGATGGCGTAGAAGATGCCGGAGTCGGCCGCGGCGTAGATCGTATCGTTGACCGCAAGGGCTGAGCCCTTGGCCGCCGTGTGGGTTCCGGTGTTGAACGGCTCGATGGCCCATGCTTTGGACACCGCCGCGGGGACGTGGGCGCCTGCCTCGTACCCGGTTCGGCCCAGGTTGCCCCGCCACAGGGGCAGGGACTCGGACGACTGGCGCTCCCAGCTTCCCTCCAGGGGACCTCCGGGGCCTTGCAGGGCTGGTCCCTGGCAGCCGGCGATCAGAACGATGCTTGCATAGACGAGCCAGCGGTGCACGCGCCGGGCACTGCGGGGTTGTTCATAGACGTGTTACGCTGGCGCCACTTCCATGGCGGGCACATCCTGGGCCGTGGCCCATTGCCGGAGTTCATTGGCGACTTCCGGGTGCAAGCCCACGTGGTGGGCACGCACGCCCACTTCGCGCACCTCAATGAGGCCCTCCTCTTCCAGTCGGCGCACATGCCACCTCACCGCACGAGGGGTCACGTCGAGCGCAGCAGCCAATTCGCGCCACGACGCCGTGGGGTCCTGCATCAGCATCTGCAGCAGTTCGCGTACCCGTTGCTGACGCAGCGCCGCCATCACGGTGTCCCGCAGGGGGGTGTTGCGCACGGGTCCAAAGTGGAGCACGCGCCGGCCCTGCCGGACCTGTCGCACGGTGCCCGACCGAACGAGGCGGCGAACGTGGTAGTTGGCCGCCGTGCGCGTGACGCCCAGGGCGTCGGCCAACTCCTGCAAGGAGGCGCCGGGATTGCTTTCAATCCACGCCATGAGCAGGCGTCGCCGACGGCTCGGGTTTTCGACCTCCGGGGCATCCGTGATGGGGGACCGCTGCGCTGCCGTCAGTCTTGCACCACCCCAGAACTAGGTCGCCCGGTTGGCTGGCCGGGCCGCCCCGGTCGTCCCGGTGGCGCCTGGATCGTGAGAGGGGCAAGAATCGGGTCGCTTTGCGCCTCCCTTAAGAGGGCCGGTGCAGCGCCTACGGCGATTTCCAGGTGGGTTGCAGCGTCCTCTCCGGCACCGGCAGCGGCCAAGGCATAGGCACGCAGGTAGTGTTGCAGGGGTGCCTGGGACGAGCGTGGATCCAGCGTGTCCAGCACGCGCACCGCCTCAGGCGCCCTGCCCAAGCCGACAAGTGCCTCCACTTGGACCGCCACCGCCTCCGCCCTGAACGCGCGGGCTCGCATGAGCGGGCCCGTGTTGGCCAGAACCTCGGCGTAGTCGCGGCGCTGGAGTCCGTCATCCACTCGGGCCATACGGGCCAGTAGCAGGCGGCGACGGGCAGCCACGGCTCCCATGGCGGCCGGACCACCGGCCACCAAGCCCAAGGCGACCAGGGCAAGATTGCTGGCCCACCAGGACACCGGCTCGATGGGGGCCACCCACGCGAGGTCACTGCCGTCACTGGTGGCCGCACGGACGGTGCCATCGATGGCAACCGGCACGCCGTTGGAGTGGGGTCGCCCCGCCTGCACGGACAATACGCCTTCCAGGGTGAGCTTCTGGCTGGCAACGTCACGAGTGGATTTGCCATCGGCCAGGGCGCCGGTAGCATCCGTGAGTTCAAGACGCTCCAGGCCGGCCAGGTGGGGTTCGACCCCGTAGAGACGCGCCTGGGCGCCCTCGGGAATGGGGAGCACCATCACGCCGTCTTCCACCATCAGGAAGACCTGCTCGATCAGCACATTTTGCTGCATCGCCACGCGGCCGGCGACGTTGACTGGCGTCGACTGGGCTCGTTGGCCGCTGGTCAGGTTGGCATCGCCGTCGGGCGAACTGAGTTGCGCGTTCCAGGCCCACAAGGCCACCATGAAGGAACCCTCGACGCGCAGGACGCCGGCGGGCGTGGTTTGCTCCAGTGCACCGTCCAGGGGTGCCACGGGTGGCATTCGGGTCTGGTTGGCCTCCAGATCCACGCGGTGTTGCGCGGCGCTGGCGGGGCCCAACTCGACCCTTTGGAAGCTCGCCTCCAACCGCGCCCCCGATGCCAGGGGCAGAACGTGCAAATCGAAGTCCCCGCCGGGGGCCCCCAGCCGCACGACCACGTCCCTGTACGGGCCGCCTTCGTCGGTTCCCCTCTGGTCGCCCACGGAGGTTTGCCGCACGTCGATGGGGTTGGACGACAGCGGCTCGGCGTCCACCAAGAGGTACGGGGAGAACCGCCACCAGTCCACCGAGGTCGAGATCCGGGAGGCGACGATGGACGCATCAGTGGGTGCAAAGTTGCTTCGGGGGTCTCCCACCGGGTCAAACACGTGCAGGGCAGCCAGGCCCACATTCATGCTGATGCTGCCGTCGCCCGCCAGGCTCGCCGCATCAAGGGTTGCCAGGTGAGCCGCTGCCTGGGGCGCCGCGAGCACCAGCGCCGCCAGCACCGCCAGCACTGCGGAAGACCAGGTCCATCCTGGCTTCAAATGCGATACCCCGGCAGGCAATCTTCGGGGCTCACCCACGGCGGCAGGTAGCCATCCTCGGCGTTACTCACCCAGATCTTGACGTTCTCGGCGTTGCGCTCCCAATTGCCCTCATCGATGTCAGGCGTCTGGACGCACGGGCCCGGCCGATCGTTGGCCACGTTGCTGGGTCGGCTCTCACTGGTGCCCGCAGCGCACTCCACCACCGCCGTCACGGCGTACGAGTAATCCAGTCGGGCGTTGATCTCGAAATCCTGGTATTCGGTCACCGAGGCATTCACACTGGCGATGAACACAAACCGCGAGTTGCCGTCGTGGCCATCGGCGCGGTACACGTTGTAGCGCACCAAATCGTGGCCCCCGTCGCTCAACGGCTCGGTCCATAGCAACAGGTTGTGCGCGTTTTGGGAAATGCCGCCTCGCCGCTGGACCGTGAGGTCCCGAGGTGGCGTCGGTGGCGGCGTACAGTCGTCGTGCACGGCAGGCGACTCGATGCCCACGTTCACTTCCGCTACGTCCAGCCACGCGCCTCCGGCCGAGGCCGTGCCCAGAGGGCCCAGGGCAAGACAGGTCAGCATGGCCACGACGAGGACGATCCTTCCACCCATTTGCAACTCCAAGCCTTCAGTTCGAAGGCCAGGTGAGTCATGGCCCCCATCCACATAACCACCGTTGTCGGGTTGTTCCGGGTGGCAGGCAGATGACTGCACCCGGCGGGGTCATTCGGGGCCATTACCGAAAGCTTCACGGCCCCGCCAGAGCCATGGGCTGGCGTGGAGTCGAGCGAGGACCTGCGCAAGCGCCTGAGCCCAGAGGAATACCAGGTCACCCAGAAGGCCGGCACCGAACCGGCCTTCACGGGGCGCTACTGGGACCACCACGCCGACGGCACCTACGCGTGCGTCGTGTGCGGCGAGAAGCTGTTTGCCAGCGACGCCAAGTACGATTCCGGCAGCGGCTGGCCCAGCTTCTACCAGCCCGCCGAGGGCGCCGAGATCGATGAGAAGCGCGATCTGAGCCACATGATGGTACGCACCGAGGTTCGATGCGGCAAGTGCCACGCCCACCTGGGCCACCTGTTTGACGACGGACCCGAGCCCACGGGGATGCGGTACTGCATCAACTCGGCGGCGCTGAAGTTCCAGGATGCCTCGAAAGCCGAATAAGACGCGAGCCAGGCGCAGCACCCCCGTTTTTTCTGCAAGGATCTGCAACCCAACGTTCACGCGCCGGGGCTTTCGCGGCACCTCCAGGGTGGCCGCCGATGCGGAGTCAAGCACGACCCGCGCCTTGAGGCGCCGGCGTCCCCATGCAAATCACGATCCTGCTGTGTAGCCTGAGATTGCTGGTCGCCCCGCTGGTGCCAGCCGGAGCCCACGAGACCACCTGCCCCCCGCCTGAACGCGACCGCTTCCTAGACGACGACACCCAGTCCGCGCAAGATTCCTGCACGATCGGCTCGGTGGCCGGCATCGACCCGGGACTGTGGGTCGGCGGCCACCAACTGGACGACAACCCGCCGCCGGCCCGTGCACCCATGTCCTTGCTCCGGTGAGGGCCCCTTGCAGCGCGCGGGCCAACAGCATGGGCAGCGGCCTGTGCAAGATCGGGTTCAACCCGCAGGCGGGCCGCCTGGGCACGCGTGCCACATGTGCCCCATCGGCGGCTGATCGGTCTGGGATCAAGGCCCACAGCCAACGACCATGAGGGTCCAGCAAGAAGTGGGCCTTGGTGATAACATGTGGTTCAAGCTTGTGACTTCCACACTGCTCGTTTCCCTCTGCCTTGCTGCTCCCGCGACCGCCTTCCATAGCCAACAGGACCCAACGGCAACCTCCATGCCACCGGTCTACCGGTTTGTTGAACTCGACGGCTTCAACCCGCAACCGGAATCCCCACAAGCCTCAATGCCACCCGTCTACCGGTTTGTCAACGTCGGCCAATTGAACCACGACACGGCCATGGCCGACCTGGCGGCTCTTCAACTTCCGTAGGTGCAAGGCCGCCTGGATCTGGTGGAACCACGTTGGTCGTTGCCTCTTCCCCCTTCGTCCTTTCTGAGAATCAGGCGACGGCCTGGGTCTTCCGCAGCCCGTTAACGGCGCGCAGAATTCCAGCCGCATCCACGCCGTACTTCTCGTACAGCTCCGCCGGCGTCCCACTGGTCGTAAACGTGTCCTGCACGCCCACGCGGTGCAGACGAGCCCCAACGCCGGCTTCGGCCAGTACCTCCGCGACGGCGCTGCCCAGGCCGTTGTGGACGAAGTGGTCCTCGGCGGTGACGACGAAGCCAGTCTCGCGGGCAGCCTTGACCGTCAAATCCACATCAAGGGGTTTGACGCTCGCCATGGACAGCACGCGCACGCTCAAGCCGTCCGCCTCAGCCTGCCTGGCAGCCGCCAGGCTCTCGGCCACCTGTGGGCCGTTGGCGATCACCGTCACGTCGTCGCCGTCAAGCAACACCTGGCCCCTGCCCCACTCAAAGGCGTGGTTGTCCTCATCATGCACGACCGGCACCGCCGCGCGCGTCGAACGCATGTAGGTCGGCCCGGAGTACTCATACATGGCCGGCACGGCCAACTTGGCCTCGGCGGCGTCGCCGGGCACCACGATGCGGAAACCTGGCAGGCCGCGGTAGATGCCGACGTCCTCCAACGCATGGGCAGACGAGCCATCCTGGCCCGTCATCAGACCGCCGTGGCTGCCACAAAAGTTGACGTTGAGGCCCTGGCGGGCAACGCAGTTGCGAATCTGCTCCCAGCCGCGCTGCATGAAGATCGCAAAGGTCGAGGCAAACGGCACTTTGCCTGCATGAGCCAAGCCAGCGGCCGTGACCACCATGTCCTGCTCGGCGATGCCCATCTGGAAGAACCGCTGGGGGAACTGCTTCTCGAACCAGGCGGCGCGGGTGCTGCCAGCCAGATCGGCGTCGAGGGCCACGACCTCATCGTGCGCCTCGCCCAGCGCCACCAAGCCCTTGCCATAACCGTCCCGGATGGCGACCTTGTCCCCGACGTTCCATTGGCTCATGGAGCCGCCGACGAAGGGGTCCGGTTTAAGGGTTCAGGGGGCGCCAGAAGTCCCCCAATGGGCCCCGCTCCATCAGTTGAACGTCAGTTCGTATTCGATGGGGCGAATCGCCACGATGCCAGAAACGAACGCGGTGAAGCTCCGGTCACAGCCACCCAGTTGGACGACGGCGTTGGTGACGGGCGAGGACGCCGTTGCCAGTCCAAGGGGTTCAGGACCCGCGTGATCCACGGTCAGCACCACTTGGTCAAACGGTGACGGGTTGATGAGCCGCAGCGTCGCGGTCACGAAGAACACGTCATCGGGGCAAGCATCGCGCAAGCCTCGATCCGACTGGGGCTCGCCCCAGGTGTGGGTATTGGTCTGACCCGTGGAAACGGCGTCGCTGGATGCGGTCGTGGGAACCGCCAACAAGGTCAGGGTCAGCAGGATCGCCCCGACTCGTGACATGCCAGCACGATAAACGGGTCGCCTCATAGCTTTGGCGCCCCGTTCCACGGGGGCCAGCCGCCCCCACCTAGGCACGGCGCCACAAGCAACCTCACCTCAGGAGAAGGTGAGCGTGTACGACAGAGAATCCACCACAACGAGGCCCACGACGGCCGCCGTGAAGGAGCGGTCGCAGCCGCCCAACTGCACCATGGCCGTGGTGACCGGGCTCATGGCGTTGGCAATGCCCAGGGGCTTGGGGCCAGCGTGGTCAACCAGCAAGGCCACTTGGTCGCCGGGAGAGGGATCCTTGAGCGTTAGGGTGGCGGTGACAAAGAACACGTCGTCGGGGCAGGCGTCGCCCTTGGCCTGGGTGCTCCAACTGCCGTAGCTGTGGAGGTTCACCTGGCCAGTGGACAAGGTGCTGGCTGACGCCGGCGCAGAAGCGGCCAGCAAGGCCGCGATGAACAGGGTTGCACAGACGCGGTTCATGGGCGCGGCGAAGTAAATTGAGCCTTAAATTTGACGGCGGTGCAAAGTGATGGGAGCGCCTGCGAGGTGACGTGCGCGGCGACGAGCCGCACCGGTTCGGCCTACCGGGCAGGCTGGTGCGTTTGGCGTTGGCCGCCGTGCTCGGCGCGCCGGGCGTGGCCGGATCGGCCACCACGCCGGGAGCCTCGCCGGTTGCCGGACGACTGCTCGCCATTGCGTTGGCCGCCCTGGCGCGCACGGGGAGCCCCCTGGGCTTGGGCGCTGTGGGAGCCACGGCGCCGGGGTTTGCCACCAGCCGGCGGCCTGGCGCCGCTGGCCACCGGGCCGACGGGCTTGACCGGGTCGGGACCCAAGCCGGGTTCGCTGGCATCCAGCTCGATGACCTGATCCAGGCGGCGGCCGGCCTCGCGCTCAATGTCGCGCAGATCCCGCTGCTGCCCGGGCTCG
The DNA here is from genome assembly GCA_041624075.1 of Thermoplasmatota archaeon. Lineage (GTDB taxonomy): Archaea > Thermoplasmatota > E2 > JACPAO01 > JAHFTW01 > JBFJVP01. The sequence continues at coordinate 10,079 of JBFJVP010000031.1, forward strand.
ATGAAGGTGAACGCGCGGCCAGTGGACCCGTTGCGGCCGGTGCGGCCGATGCGGTGAACGTATTGCTCGGGCACGTCGGGGATGTCGAAGTTGACAACGTGGGTGATCTCGGGCACGTCAAGGCCGCGGGCTGCGACATCGGTTGCCACCAGCAGTCGTGCGCCGCCCTTGCGAAACGCGTCCATGGCGCGCTCCCGTTGCCCTTGGGTCATGTTACCCTGTAGGGCGACGGCGCTCCAGCCATGGTTGGCGATGCGCTTGGCCAGGCGCTTGGCGAGGTGCTTGGTACGCGTGAAGATGATGCCGCGCTCAGGTTTCTCTTGAGCCAGCAGGTGGAGCAGGGCATTGGTCTTGTCCTGCTTGGAAACGGTGGCGACGAATTGCTCTGTCAAGGGCGTGGTGGTTTCGCCGCTCTCAACGGAAACGTGTTCAGCGTCCGTGGTGAACTCCTTGGCCAGCTTGCGAATGGGCGGGCTGAACGTGGCGCTAAACAGCGCGGTCTGCCGCTTGGCAGGCACCAGTTTGAGCACCTTGCGCATGTCGTGCACGAAGCCCATGTCCAGCATGCGGTCCGCCTCGTCCAGCACCAAGTAGCTGACGTGGCCCAAGTCGATATTGCCGCGCTGAACGTGGTCCAGTAGGCGACCGGGCGTTGCCACCAGGACCTTGGGTCCGGCGCGCTTGAGGTCGTTCTCCTGCTTGCCGAAGCCGGCACCGCCGTACACGGGCACGATGGCCAGCCGGCTGCCCTTGGCGATGTCGCCAAGCACTTCGGTAACCTGCAAGGCCAGTTCACGCGTGGGCAGCAGAATCAACGCCACGATGCGGTTGGCGCGCTCGCCTCGGAACTGGTCCACGAGGGGGATGCCAAAGGCGGCGGTCTTGCCGGTTCCCGTGCGGGCCTGGCCGAGCACGTCGCGCCCCTTCAACAGAAGGGGAATGGTTTCGGCTTGAATCGGAGTGGGCTCTTCGTAGCCCATGGCGACGACGGCGTCAAGCGTGCCGTCGGCTAGGTGAAATTGATCGAATGTCATGTTTCCTCACGGCGCAAAAGACAGTCTCGCCGGAGAGCAGCGGCACGCCTCGGGGGCGGCCGGACTGGCTTGGGGCCAGCAACCCCCTCACCATCCTATTAATTAGTCGTTGCGGCAGGCCGCTGCCACCCCAGGGTGCGGAGGCGGTGCGTCCGCCGAGCTGGTTGCCCGGCAGACGCACCTGAAGGGGGGTGTGCGTTTCTAGCTGAACGTCAGGCTGTACTGCGCGCCATCGAGGCCGGAAAGGCCGGCCACGAAGATGTCGAAGCCGCGGTCGCAGCCGCCGAGGCGGACCGTCAGCTTGCCAGTGGGCGTGGCGGCAGTGACCACGACTGCGGGGGGTAGGCCAGCGTGGTCGGTGGTCATGCCCACGGCATCATCGGCGTCGGGGTTGATCAGGCTCAGGGTCGCCGTGACGAAGAAGATGTCATCGGTGCAGACCTGGGCGATGCCGTCGCGCGGGTTCCAGTCGGCCAGGTTCTGGAGTGTCGACGGTCCACCGAAGTGGTAGTGGTGGACCTGGCCAGGGTAGATCGTGGTGGACGCCGAAGCATGAGGTGCCAGGAGCACGGCGAGCAATAGGATGGCGGCGATGCGAGCCATGGCTGGGCCTGTCCGTTCTCTGAGATAGAAGTAACGGCGGATGGCCTGAGCATAGCGGATGTCGTGAACTCGCACCGCGAATTCCTCGCCTCGAATCCGGTGCCCGCAAACGGTCAGGGACCTCGTGGGGCGCGACGCCCTGCCTGCATGGGCGCTGCTCCTCGTGGCGCCACGCGGACCCCGGGCGCGCCAATCCGGTTACGCGGCGGCTTGCCCCAGTTCATCCATGGCGCGAGCCATCTCCTCATCGGTGAGCGAACGGCCATGGAATTCCGCCGTGTCCTCCGTGAACGAGACGCCCTTGCCCTTCACCGTTTCAAACACGATGCACACGGGCTTGCCAGTTACGCTGTCGGCTTCATCGTAGGCCGCTTGGACCGCCGCCAGGTCATGGCCGTCGCAGGCGATGACGTGGAAGCCGAACGCCCTGAACTTGTCCGTGGTTGGCTCGACGCCCTTGACATCCGCCACCGGGCCGTCGATCTGGATCTTGTTGTGGTCCAGCAGGACCACCACGTTGTCCAGCTTGCGGTGGGCACTGGTCATCGCCGACTCCCAGATGTTGCCCTCCTGCAACTCGCCGTCGCCCAGGATCACGTACACCTTGCCGGCGTGGCCATCCAGCTTCTTGGCCAGCGCCACGCCGTTGCCATAGCCCAGCCCCATGCCGAGGCTGCCGGTGCTCATCTCGATGCCGGGGATCTTCCGGTCGGCGTGGCCCTGCAGGAGGCCCCCGAGGCGCCGCAGGCGGGGAAATTCCGCCTTGTCAAAGTAGCCCAGGTCACCCAGCACCGCGTAGAGGCCGGGCGCGCAGTGGCCCTTGCTCAGGATCACCACGTCGCGGTCCGGGTCGTCGAGTTGACCGGGGCTCATGTTGAGGCGGTTGTAGTACAATTCGCACAGGAATTCCGCCATGGACATGGAGCCGCCGGGGTGGCCGCTGCCCGCCGCATGGGTCATCTTGAGGGTCTCCACGCGCATCAGGCGCGCCTTTTCCTGCAACTCGCTGTGGCTGAGTTTGGCGGCAACGGTCGGGGTCATGGCGCGGCCGACGAGGGGGTTCGTCAAAAGGGTTCGGGGAGTCCCCGTTTTGGATAATGACACCACAGCGCTTACCTTCCCTGCCCCCTACCCGGACCCGATGGACTTCAGGGTGGTCGTCGCAGCGGCGCTTGTATCGCTATTGGCGGTTGGCGCAGGTTGCGTGGAAAATGGGCCCGAGCAGTTGGCCAACATGGACTTGTCCCGCGGCAGCATTGGAACCGTGGACGGGCCATGCCCCGGGCTGTGCACGTTTGACTTCGTGCTCGAATCACAGCCCTGGACGGAGGTCCTGGCGACGTGGAATGGCTCGCAAACCGCAGGCTTCAAGGGAGAACTCTTGGGCCCCAACGGCACCAACTGGACGCTGCAACGCGGGTTCGACGCCGTGCGCGTGGTCCTCGACGACGCACCCGCTGGCGCGTACCAACTCATCCTGGAAGGCAAGGGGAACCTCACCACACGCGTGGGGCCACTGGTGACCGAACCGGGCCAGATCCTACTTCCCAACGTGGTGACGATGATTCCAGCCCAAATCGGCTTTGGGCCCTGCGATAGCGTGGAACAGGACGAACAGGGCGCCAAGCGGTGCCTGCGCCTGGGCAACGGTGTCGGCAACGCGGGCCACGGCCCCCTGGAGGTCGCCCTGAGCGCAGCCGAGGGTGCCCTTACGCTGGCGGGGGAGGCCGTCGACCTGATCCAGGGTTCCTTTGTCCAGCACATCTACAAC
>JBFJVP010000032.1:0-13444 GCA_041624075.1 Thermoplasmatota archaeon
ATGCGCTTGCAGACACCCTTGACAATCAAGTGCTGCTGGTTCTGCCCATGGCCAACCCTGACGGCGCGGCAGAGCAGATCCGTTTCAACGACGCCGGCGCCGACTTGAATCGGGACCACATCGGCCTGGAGCAACCGGAGACGCGAGCCCTGCACGAAGCGTTGGTCCGGTGGGATGTGCACGTGGCCATGGATCATCATGAGTACGGCGGCCAGGGCTTTGGCAACCCGGTGCCCGTGCGGATCTATGACTACGACTTGACGACCCTTTTCCCGGTGCATAAGGGCGTTCGCGACGGCACCTTGCACATGGCGCAGATGCTCATGTACGAGGGGATCTGGCCAGCGGCCCAGGAGGCGGGCTACTCCACGAACGAGTACGGGGAGCAGACCATCGCGGGCATTCCCTACCAGAAGGTCGCCGGGGGCCCCGACCCGGGGATCCTGCGCAACAACTTCGGCTTGCACAACATCGCCGGACTGCTGGTTGAGACCCGCATTGACGACCACCCCAACCCGTTCCACGATGCCCAGCGGCGCACTGCCATCCACCGGGTGGTCATGGATGCCACGCTCGAGTATGCCAGCATGGCTGCTGCCAAGTTCATTGAAGTCAAGCGCGCTTCGGAGCAGGCGAACGTCGAGAATCCGCTTTGGCAGTACGTGGAGGGGGAGTCCAGCTACCGCGTGCCGGGCTTGTACGGTGTGCCTGACTTCGATGGACTTGACGCCATCGTTGCATTGCAGGGGCTGGACGAGCTGGACAGTGAAGGTCAGCGCGTGTTTCCAAGCGCGCAACTGCGGGGTGGACTCGTGTCGGCCACGTTCAATCCCTACAGCAGCCGCGCCGTCTCGGGCGAGGTCGTGCTCATGGATGTCGGCGAGGAGTCCGTGATCACCCACGTCGTCCTCACGCCGGGCCTGGCCGGGGTCACGGTCCTGGTGGGCTTGATTGCTCTGGCAGGGTTGCTGCGACGCCGTTAGTCGAGGCGCAACGACACCGCCACGCCGTCGCGCAGGGGCAGGATCGTGGTGAGGAAGCGTTCGTCGGCGAGGGCGAGGCGCGTGTATTCGAGGACGCCTGCGGTGTCCTGGTCGTCCGGGTCGGGGTCTGCGACCTTTCCACTCCATAGGGCGTTGTCGGTGATGATGAGGCCGCCGGGGCGAACCCGCTCGGCGGCCAGGTGCCACGCGTCGGGGTAGCCCGATTTGTCGATGTCGATGAAGATCACGTCCCAGGGGCCCCCGTCTAGGAGGTTGCGTGCGTCGCCGACGCGAAACTGCACGCGTTCCACCACGCCCGCCTTGGCGAGCCATTGTCGGGCCTCCTTGCTCAGGTCTGGGCTGCCGTCGGTGTGGATGACTTTGCCCTCTGGCCCCACGGCGCGGGCGAACCAGACCGTTGAGTAGCCGAAGCCGCTGCCCATCTCGAAGACACGGCGGGCGCCGATGGCGCGGGCCAGTTGTTCGCACAGGCGGCCAACGAGCGGCCCGATGATGGGAAAGCCGCGCTGGTTGCCGATGCCCTCCATTTCTTGCAGGACTGCGTCGTCTGCGGGAAACGTTTCGTGGAGGTACTGTTCGACGGCGGCGTCCGTGAGAGGCTTCACGGGTGCTGAATGGGGGCTTCGATGCTCAAGGTTGTCCTGTGGGAACCGGCGTTGGGTTGGCTTGCTGGGCAGGTCTGAGTCGGAAGGCGCGACTGAGGTGCGGCGGCGGGGTGGCGCGGCGGGGTGGCGCCGCGGCGCCGCTGCGGCTGGCCGACGCACCCACAGACCCCGGGCCGAAGGTATTTTTCCTGAATCTACGTAGCTTGAACTGGTTCTGCATGCGCGAGGCCATCAAACGAAAGCGAGTGACCCGAGTCGGCAGCGGCGCCTTCAGCATCTACCTCCCCAAGAAGTGGATCGACAGCTGGCTCCCCGAGCAACAGGAACACCGCGAAGTCGACCTGCACCAAATCGGTGAATCGCTGCTCATCATCCCCGTCCTGCGGGACCGCAGCCTCCGCCGCGAACTCCCAGACGACCACGACCTCGTCCTGGCCACCCTCCTGTCCGCCTACATCCAGGGCCACGTCCAGGTGCGCCTCACGCCATCGGGCACCCAGAAGTTCAACACATCCGTCATCACCGACGCCCGGGACCTGCTGCGCCACCTCGACGAACGGCTACTGGCCACATGCACCGCGCAATCCATTGGCTACGACTTGCAGCCCGACCTCCCCCCGCCCGCCGCCACCGGCCACGACCTGCTCAACGTCATGGGCGCCAAGGTGCGAGAAGTCCTGATGCTTGCCACCGAAGCCGTCGAAGCGTACGGGACAGACCCCGACCGCACACTGCACGCCCTCAAGCTCCTGCGCGCCACCCATGAAGAGGATGTCAACCGGCTATTCTGCCAAGCCATCCGACTTGTCGCCAACATCGAACTACCACTGGAGAGCGTCACCGACTTCCAATTCCTCGACTTGCTGGCATCCAACCTCCAACGCATCAGCGACGACGCAGCCCACGTCGGCCAAGTCATCTTGCGCGACTACGGGCTGGAATCCCGCGACCTGGACTACCCACGCGACCACCTCCTCGAAAAACTGGGAACCGTCGAACCACCCACCCCACTGGTACGCGCATTCGTGCGAGCCAACCAACGCGCCCTCGAAGACTGCCAACTGCTCGCCGCCAACCTCCTGCAATCCTTGCTAAACACGGACATCGCGGCCGCCCAGCAGCACCTACGGGGCGTCGGCGAAGCCCACGAACGCCATCAGGAACGCCTCTTTTCCACCATCCTGGAACACTGGGGCGACGCCACCGACCCCGCCAAGGCCCAGCGAGGATTCACCGCATACCAGGTCTCCACGCCGGTGGCAGCCCTGTTCAACAACCTGGAAGTCATGGGACGCCACGGCATCTCGCTCATCGCCGCCAGCGACGCGCCCCTCGGGCGGTAAGCCCAAGCACACCCCACCCCTGAACGCATCGTGACCCAACAGATCATCAACGTCGGCGGCCGCGGCTGGGACTGCAACCAATTCCTCGTTAAGGACCCGGCCAGCAACACCTTTGACCTGGTGGATGCCGGCCACGGCCTGGACTGGGACGCCGTCATCGCCAACGTTGCACGCATCATCCAGCCCGACCGCGTGCGCAGCGTCGTCGTCACCCACGAGCACCTGGATCACGTCAACGGTCTGCCCAAATGGCGCCAACTCGGCGCCCAACTCGTGGCGCCCCGGGGAGTCGCCTCCAAACTCGCTGCCGGCCACGACCCCACCTCGGCCCAGTTCGGCTTCGACATCCCCCGCCTTGACGTGGACCACATCGTCGGCGACGGCGACCACGTGGAACTGGGCGGCAAGCCCCACCAAGTACTCGAAACGCCGGGACACAGCCCTGGCAGCGCCTGCTACTGGGAACCACACGCGGGCACCCTGTTCGCCGGAGACACCCTGTTTGCCGGAGGCGGCATTGGCCGCTTCGACTTCCCCGACGGCGACGTCCAACTGCTCTACGAATCCATCCTTCGGCTCAGCAAGCTCCCCGTCCGCGTGCTCCACTCCGGGCACGGACCAAGCCCGGGCGGCGACGAAGCCACGACCAGCGTCGCCGCCAGCCTGCGGTACGCCGACGCCTGCAGATCGGCCTAGCCCGAGGCTAAACCAAACGGTTGCAGGATTGGAAAAATTTGCCAATAAGTTCATGTTCGAGAGGCTAAGTTGAGCGCTGAATGCACCTGATTCAGCGAACCATCCTGACTTGCTTCATGCTCTGCACAATGGCGTTTGCCGGCATCCCGAGCGTCACCGGCGCCTCGGGCGACTGGTACAGCCTAACCCTGGAGGCCACCCCCCAAGGAGCCCTGGCCGGATTCCAGTGGACCATTCCCGCCGACGCTTTCCACCCCGATCCCGATTACCCTGACGGAACCTGGATGACGTTGGAATTCGCCGCCCTCAAGCAGGACGACACCGAATGGGCCGTCCTCGCCTTCGCGATCAATGGAAGCGCGGCCACGTCCGCCGGCAGCCACATTGCCACCCATCAAACACACGAGGTTCGGATCACACCCGCCCTGGTGGCGACCGAGCAACAAACGGCATCCGGCGACGGCACGTACCTCCGCTTCGAGGGCATCGATTGGCTGGGCGACACCGTCTACTCGCCCGGAGACACCCTCGGCTTCGTTCTGGCCGCCCGCGGCGCCGGACCCACAGAGATCTTCTTCCGCGTCCTGGACCACGCCCCCGCCTGGCACGAGCAATCCGACAGCGACGCCGGCGAATTGCACGCCGAACTGTCCGCATCCGGCCCCGCCACAACCCCCAGCGTCGTCGGGACGGGCAACGGCTTCCACCACGCCTACTATGACGAGTTCACCTGGGGCGTGGTGTCTGCGCCGTTCGTCTGGGGGGCCAGCGCGCCCGGCATCCTTGGCGTCAAGACCTCCACCCAGGATGTGCAAGTGCGCGAAAACCTTCCCACTGACCTGCACCCGGCGGGCCCGGCACGCGACCTCACACTGGCCTCGGATTTCTACGCAGAGAGCGGCTGGGCCCGCACCCGAGCCGCCTATATGTCCGAGCAAGGCAACGGCAAGTGGAGCTTCGACTCGCGGGGCCGCGCTGCATTCCAGGACGAGGGCATCTACACCAGCGCCGCCTTCCCCTATGGGACGCTCCTGCTTGGCGCTCCCTCCATCTACCTTGAGGGCGACGGCCAAGGCATCAGCGGCGCCGACTTCGACCTGCTCGTGGCCGACACCCAGAGCCTGACCGTGATTGCCTTTGAGCGGCTGGAACTGGGCGCTCCCCTGGCAGACCTTATCGGTGCCAGCACCGGCGATGTCACGCAAACCTGGATCAGCCTGACGGAGTGGGCGGCCCAAGTGGCGACCGAACTGGCCGAAGCCTACGGGAATTGGGGCACCGACCTGGTGCTGGATACGGTCTAGTACTTCCAGGGATCCGGGCCGGTCGCTTCCTGGCGCAGCCGGCGCCACTTGTCCAAGGGATCCTCATCCAACTCCACCTCGTCCTCGCCCGGAAGGAGCTTGAGGACCGCCTGGCGCAGTTCATCGAGCCCTTCCCCGGTGACCGTGCTGATCTTGATGTTTTCCGACTCCGACTTCCAGATGTCGGCCTTGGTTTCGGCCACCAGGACCGGAATGCCGCCCATGTCGCGACGCACCTGCTCCAGCAACTGCTCCTGCTGGGCGAGGCCATAGCCGGACGTTTCAGTCGGGTCGAGGAGAAACAGCACCGCATCCGCCGCGTGTCGCAGGGCAGCCACGGCATGGCGCTCAACGTCGTTACGCTCATCGTCGGGTCGATCCAGCAAACCGGGCGTGTCCACCACTTGGTACTGGGTGGGTTCACCTTCCCGGTGCTCCACCTCGAAGTGCCCCACGTCGGCGCTCTTGGTGGTAAAGGCGTACCCGGCAATCTCGGGCTTTGCCTTGGTCCACTGGGCCAACAGGCTGGACTTGCCCACGTTGGGGTACCCGGCAATCACCAAGGTGGCGTAGTCCGGGCTAATGGTAGGCAGCACGCGAACGCGGTCGCGCGCCGCGGCCAACACGGCCAATGCGCCGTCGATCTCCTTCACAATAGAGGACACGCGCCCTACCAGGGCCTTGTGGATCTGGAAATGACCATCCATGTCGCGGACCCTGAGTTGGCGGTCCGCCGACTCCTTGCCAAGTCGCTGCACCTTATCGGCGGCCCAGTCGACGCTGCCCAGGGCCTTGCGCAGGTTGTCAAGGCCCACCATGATGTCCAATACTTCGCGGGGGTAGTTGCGCAGACCATCCAGGTTGGGGAAGGCGTTGACGTACCGGTTCAGGGTCTCCGAGACCGTGTCGGTGATGCTGGTCATGCGGGCAGCCAACGTCTTGCGCACGCGGTGGTACTTGACCGGATCCTGGATTTCGATCTTGGCGGCCCGCGCGAACGCTTTGTCCAGCAGTTCCTGCGCAGTCAGGATGGTGGGCACTCGCTCGAGCATGGCTTCGCCCACGAGGAGCCCCTTTTAAACACCGTGCCTCCCACAGGAGGCCCGCAGCGGGGCCCTGCAAACGGTGCTGCCACCCCGCCAGCGGGCACAACAGCAGGTCAGGAGGCGACGCCTGGACCTGGCGCTGCCCCGCCTGTTTCAGCAGACACGCTTTTTTAGACACCAACCGCTAGCCAAACTGGTACGGAGCTGGTTGGTTGCCGCGAACCGGATGTTTGCGGGGGCTGCGTTCCGGACTTGGTTGTGATATCATGCGAGAACTGGCCTTGGGTATGGTTGCCCTGTTTGTCATCGGATTTGCTTCGCCATCAGTAGCCACTGAGGCTGCCACCCTGCGCGACTTGAACTATGAATACCTGTTGAACAAGCTGCAAGCGGAAGCTGAGGCTCAGGGTGTTGACTTCGACGAAAACATGATCCTGGACACATCGTCGGGTCCCGCGACCCTTGAAGAAGCGGTCGCCGACGTCTTGGATCTGGCGGATTCCCTGTCGTTGAACCTGGAAGTCTACCTGGAGCAGCAGATGATCGCTCAGCAGGGAAGCTTCCCGATCAACGGGCTGGGCGGCGTCGCCGCATTCCTGGAGTTCGGTGTTGGTGGCGGCTCCTTGCCCCTGACCTGCAACGACGCGATCCACGAAACCGTCGTCGCCACGAACACCTTGAACGCCGGTTCGCCCGCGTTCCTGTTCAGCAAGGACGGCACCGTGAGCAGTTCTGCCACAAACCACCCCAGCATCATTGGCCTTGCGCTGGGCACGGACGTCACGGGCACCACGTTTGATGCGACCGTCTACGGCACCACGGTGTTTGCAGGGCCCAACTTTGACGGCGCCTGCCTGACGATCCAGATCTGCGCCTTTGGACTGTGCCTTCTGTGGGTCTTCATTGACCTGTACGCGGTCAGCGGCGTGATCACGGACGACCTTGGCACGGGCACGGCCCCGGTGCTGCGCGGCGCCATCTAAGCGTGCTGTGATCCTTCTCCTTTCTCTTCCCGTTTTTGATGGAGTGCTGCGCGTCTGCGCTATTCTTCGTTTGGAGGCGTCTTCAACGCGATCCACAGGTCGTTCAGGTTGGTTCGCGTGCCGCCGGTGCGAAGCAGTTGTTTGCGCTTGTCCAGCAATCGGTGGGCGTCGAAGGATTCCAGCGCTTGTTGCGCGCTCGGGTCTTCCAGCCAGGTGCGAGCGGTGGCCCAGGCGCCGGCGGCGTCGGTTTGGCCATCCTTGCCATCGCTTGCGGTGGCCATGAACAAGGCGGGTTGTTGGTGTACGGCCAAGTGGCGTGCGGCCAACAGCGCCGCGTGCTGGGCGCGTCCTCCCGGAGGCGCCGTTTCGGGAAGGGCCACGTCCGCCTCGCCGCCCCCCACCAACGCTATGGGGCCCTCCTGGGGCAGGCCTGCAGCAGCGCCCAGGAAGTCCTCGACCGCTTGCTCGACAGGTCCCGCGATGCGGGCGCCGTGAAGGTAGACGTTGAAGCCTGCTGCGGCCAGGGCCTGGCCGGCTGCTTGCACCAAGTCATCGTTGCGTGCCAGCACATGGTGGGCGATGGGTTGGTCCTGCAAGGCGAACGGGCCGGAGCCGACCGTGGACTCCTCGGGCGGTGGAGTGTCTGCCAACAGCCAGACCTGAACCCGTGACCCGCCGTCGCTACTCTTGCCCTCTTGCAGGCGCTGCAGGCGGTCCAAGACGCGACGCCCCAGTTGGCCGCCCTTGATCTGGGATAGGCCGGTGCGCTTGGCATTCATGGATGCAATGTCCGAGCCGTCCATGAGCCATTGCTGCCACTGCTGCTGCAGCTGCTTCCCGTCGATGCCGTGGGCGGGCACTTCGACGCAGGCGCTGGCGCCGCCGGAGAGCAGCACCAGTAGCGGCTCGCGGGGGTCAAGCCGGTCGACCCAGTCCAAGAGGGCGGCGCCCGCTGCAAAGGACGCTTCACCGGGCACCGGGTGGTCTCCCGTGTGCCACTCAAAGGTGTCCACGAGGGTCTTGCGCACACCCCGGGGGGCAACGCCCATTCCCCGGAAGGGCACGCCAGCTTCGACGAGGCCCCACAGCATGGCAGGGGCCACCTTGCCCAAAGCCAGCACCTGGATGCGGTTGGGTCGATCCAGGTCGCCAAGCCAGTCGTCCAGCAGGCCCCGGCGCACGGCGGCCTGAACCAGTTTGGTGCCGTCCACGGCAGAAAGGGCGGCTACCAAGGCGTCCTCGGCGGCGCCAACGAGGTCCGCAGTCATTCGAGGCGCACCTCGCGCCAGGCCACTCGTCCCGATTCCACGAGTTCGCGGATGCGGCGCTGCTGGGAGTTGAGCCTGCTGCCGGCCGTCTTGATCTCCACGATGTAGACTGCGTCGTCGGTGAATTGAACGCCATCGACGGGGCTGCCCAGGAAGCGGAACGCCTTGGGATCCCAGGGCCAAGCGGCCGACAAGGGCACGAATTGCTCCGCGATCTGGCCGTACCGTGTCGATTGGCTGCGCTTGGCGCCGTCCAGGGCACGCAGGCGCCGGCGCCACCCCAGCCAGGAGCGCAGCCAGAGAAGCCAGCTTCCCAGCAGCAGGGCGGCAAGTCCAACCAGCAGCACCAGGAGGTCCATGATGGGACGTGGGCGGCAGGCTGTTTGAACCGATCGATGCCGAATGGGTGCTCCATCAGGCATGCACACCGCAACCAAAACCCCCATGCCGGGCGGGGAGTTGCTTGGCGCATGCGCGCCGCGATCGTCGCGATGTTGGTCCTGCTTGCCGGCTGTAGCACCCCAGACTCGGAGCGGGGGCCGGACCCAGGCCCGCCCATCGTTGAGGCCCAGGACGGCGTTGGACTCGTCAAGGTCGTCGACACCGAAGCGGGCCTCCTGCACGCCACACATGCCCACGACGGCTCCGGTCAACTCTACCTGGTCCACCAGGCAGGCCTCATCCAGCTGCTCGCGGACGGCGACCGCAGCCTGTTTGGTGATCTGAGTGACCGCGTGAACGCCGGCAGCAGCGAACAGGGCCTGCTGTCCATCGCCTTTGCACCCGATCATGGCGCCACGGGCCGGCTGTACGCGGCCTACACGGCCTCCGACGGAGCCACGGTGGTGAGTCGCTTCACGGTGGCCGAAGATGGCGGCCTCGACCCCGCGTCAGAGGAAATCTTGCTGGACATCAGCCAGCCGTTTTCGAACCACAACGGCGGCCACATCCTGTTTGGCCCCGACAATATGCTCTACGTGAGCCTCGGCGACGGCGGCGCTGCCGGCGACCCCATGGCCAACGGCCAGAACCGCGCCACGCTCCTGGGTTCGATCCTGCGCATCGACGTGTCGGGTCAATCGGGCTACGCGGTGCCGCCGGAGAACCCCTACGTTGGCGATCCTTCTGGAGCCGATGAAATCTGGGCCTACGGCTTGCGCAACGTGTGGCGCATGAGCTTCGACCACGATGGCAACGACACGTTCCTCTGGACGGCGGATGTGGGCCAGAACGCCTGGGAGGAGGTCAACCGGGCGCCGGCCAGGATGGGGGGAATCAACTACGGCTGGAACCTGTACGAAGGCAGCCGCCAGTACCCCAGTGGAGCGTCGGTCGCGCAAGTTCCCTCCATGCACTTCCCCATCACCGAGTACGACCACGACGCGGGCTGTAGCGTGACGGGCGGCTACGTTTACCGGGGCGAGGCAGTTCCTGACCTGCAAGGGAAGTACGTGTTCGGCGACTACTGCTCCGGCACCATTTGGACCATCGACGCCAATGCCACGCAGCCAGTGGAACCGGAGGTGCTGCTTGAAACGGAGTTGCGCATCAGCAGCTTCGCCCAAGACGAGGCGGGCGAGTTGTACGTCCTGCACCACGGCGGTACGCTGTACAGGTTCGCTCCGGAGCCTGCCCAGGATCCGTAACGAGCCACGCCGGCGCACTCGGGGACACTGCGGGGCACCGCCGGGACGCCGCCCGCTTGTCGGCACCCATCGCCCCGGCCAGACGCTTGGATGAAGCAAGAAGCCTTTTCGGCAGCCCTTGCAAGTAGGGCGGCGGTGCCCCGCGCGGATTTCGTCGTAACCGGCGCTGCCGGCTTCCTGGGACAACACCTGGTAAAGGAATTGGCCAAGCGGGGAACCGTGGTGGCCTGGGTTCGCCCTGGTCCTCCGACGCATGGCGTCCTAGACGGCTACGAGGTGGCCGCAGCGGACGTGACGCGACCGCAGTCGCTACCCGAGGTGCCGACTGGCGCCACGGTGGTGCACTTGGCGGGTGTCTCGGATGTGGGCCGGTGTCAACGCTTCCCTCGGTTGGCTGCCCGCGTGCACGTGGAGGGCACACTGAACGTCCTTCGTGCCGCAACGGAGGCCAACGCACGCGTAGTGCTGGCCAGTACCGCACAAGTGTACGGGCCGCTGGCCGGCCGCATTCAGGAAGGGGCGCGGCTCAAGCCGACGACCGTGTATGGAGCGACCAAGGCGGCAGCAGAGCACCTGAGCCAAGCCTACATGGACCGTGTCCAGACCACGATTGTGCGCCCGTTCAACGTTTACGGCCCCGGCCAGGCGCCGTACGCCGTGATTCCAGCCATCGTGCGCCAACTGCTCGACCCGAACGCTACGGCCGTGCGCCTGAATGCCTTGGCTCCACGGCGCGACTTCGTCTGGGTTGAGGACGCAGCGGCACTGTTGGCTGCCGCGGCAACCCACTCACGCCAGGGGACCTACAACTTGGCCACAGGCCGCAGCTGCACCATTGGCGAGGTGGCGCGGACGGCCGTGGAGGTTTCCGGCCGCGACCTGCCTATCGAGGCGCCGGCGGGCACCCCTGAGCCGGATTTCCAGGCTGCCACCGAAGCGGCCGAGGAAGCCTTTGGATGGCGTGCGCGCACGAGCCTGGAGGCCGGGCTGGCACGCCTGCTCCAAACTGAAGGGCAAGGTGCGAGCTAGACGCAGTAGATGGGCCCGACGATCCACTCCAGCAGATCGGGGCCGCAGCCGCCACACCCGTAGTAGGACCGGAAGCAGGGTTCCTTGATCGAACCGTACTGGGGATTGGTGGGGTCGTCCAACGTGTCCCGCACGTCGTCGTAGACCGACTGGGCGGCAGCAGGGCCCGCGGCGGCCACCACGATGGCCAGGCAAACAAGGATCGTCCGCATACCCCCCGCACACGGCCGCCGGGGTTGAAGGCTTTGCCAGCCGCACCTGACAGGTTGCGTACCACTTTCAGTTACGAATCGGCGTCAACCGGCCAAAGCTGCCCAAGGTCACAATGCCGGGCGCGCCGTCCAACCGTTCCTCGTGGCCGTCAGCATGGACCACCGCGCCCGCCACCTCCGCATCCAGTTCGAGATCCACGCCCCAGCACGCCCAGGAGCTGCCCCACACCGGGAACCCCTGGCCACCGTATTCGCTTTGCCTCGGCAAAGCGGCCCCACCCCGAAGCGTCAAGTCCACCCGTCGCACCGGCCCGGTGTCCGCCACCAGGCGGCCCGACACCGACCGACCGCCATCCAGTTCCTCCAGCCTCAAATCGCCAGCACCCACGCGGATGCACGCGCTCTGGGGGTAGCGGTCCGCCATGAACGCCGCCCCGGCGCCACTGTCCACATACACCGTTGCTGGCACCGCCGTGGACTCACCCAGCACGATGAAGCAGTCGAAGACGCCATGGGTTGGACTTCGGATGCGGCACCACTCGTAGCGCCCCGGCACGTGGGCAAACGGCGCAAAGAACTCGTAGGCTACTCCAGACCCCGATGGTTCACCCATGGACGGCGGCCACACGCCACCTGCTGATGGCACTGTCGGAGCATGGTTGGCCCCGCGTGGGACGCCACCCCGTGCCCCAGGTGGGGCTCGGCCCAGGTTGACCCAGCCGCCACGCCTTCATAGGCCGGCCGGCGAACTGGGAGGAGGTGACGACATGTCTCTCGTAACCCAAGGCCAAGCTGCCGGTAGCCATTCGCCAGTCCACGCCAACCGTACCGCCAAGGTGGTTGAACTCGTAGGAAGTTCCACCAAGAGCTTTGAAGATGCCATCCAGGCCGCCATTGCCGATGCCGGCGCCACCACGCGCGGCATCACGGGGGCCCATGTGGAGAACATGAGCATCCGGTGTGAGAATGGCAAGATCGTGGAGTACAAGGTGGACGTGAAGGTCGCCTTCGGCGTCGAACGCGCTTAGGACACCACAACCCCTCTTCCCCCTCTGCTCGAACCCACTTGGAAAGCGATCGCCGGCCGGCAGCCACGGGCCCCGACCGGGGTTGAAACAGGCCCAAAACCGGGCTCCGCGCAACAGGAGGAGCAACCCGGTTACCTTTTCTACAACGGATTTGCTCAACGAATGGGATTGGATCGCACTCGATGCAGCTTGGCTTGGGCCGGGCGGGTCAGCAATGGCTTCGCCAGCCGCAACAGCCAAGTTAGGCGTGGTGCACCACAGTCCTGTTTCGGTGGAACATGCACCTCAAGCAAGTCCACATGGAGAATTTCAAGAGCTTCGGGCGCAAGCTCACGGTGCCCTTCGAGCAAGGGTACACCGGGATCACTGGCCCCAACGGCTCTGGGAAATCCAACATTGGTGACGCCATCCTGTTCGTTCTCGGACCCAACTCGCCCCGCGCGATTCGGGCCGGCCGGCTGACAGACCTGATCTTTAACGGCGGCCAGCACGGCAAGGCTGCTGCGTACTGTTTGGTCAGTCTGACCTTTGACAACCGGGATCGGGCCATGCCCGTCGAGGCGGACGAAGTGACCCTGACCCGGAAGGTGAAGCGGCGACCCAACAAGGACGATCCCGACGGCTACGCTTCCTATTTCTACGTCAACGATCGCGCCTCCAAGAAGCGCGAGTTCGTGGACCTCCTCAACCATGCCCGCATCAGTGCCGACGGCTACAACATCACCCAGCAGGGAGATGTGCTGCGCATTTGCCAGATGAGCAACGTGGAGCGACGCAAGATTCTCGATGACATTGCTGGCGTGACGGCGTTTGACAAGGACATCGACCAGGCTAACAACCGCCGCAGCGAGGTGGAGGCCAACCTGGAGCGCATCGGCATCGTTCTCGACGAGATCGGTGCGAGTCTAAAGCGTCTGGAGCGGGAGAAGGAGGCGGCACTGCGGTACAAGGACCTGCAAACCGGGATCCAGCGCACCAAGGGCCTGATGGCCCTGCGGCGCCGCGACGATGTGTCGTCCCAGATCGCCCAGGTGCGCCAGCAGTTGGAGCAGTTCACGGCGGAGCGGGAGAAGCTCGATGGCCAGTTGACGGAGTTGAAGGGCCAGTACCGGGAAACCCAGAAGCAGTTCGCTGAGGCGGAGCAGAAGATCCGCGAGGAAGGCGGCGAGGAGGCCCGCAAGCTCCAGGATCAGATCGAGCAGGTTCGTGATCGTCTGGTGCGCATGGAGGAGAAGATCAACTATGCGCGCATGGAGTTGCAGGGTGGCGAGGAAGACCTG
>JBFJVP010000033.1:0-13440 GCA_041624075.1 Thermoplasmatota archaeon
CTTCGTGAGGAGGAAGTGGCTGATGCAATTGGTCTGCATCTGCACATCGTAGCCATCCCTGGTCGCTTCATCCTTGAGCGCCATGACGCCCGCGTTGTTGCACAGGACATCGAGACGATCGTACTTGCCCCGGACGTGGTCGATGGCAGCCTGTACGCTGGCGAAGTCCTGCAAGTCACAAGGGATTGATTCGAAGGTTGCTTCCGGCACGGCCGCCCGCAACTCCGCCAGGGACGCGTCGGCGCGTGGGCTGGCGCGGTTGAGCAGCAGCACCGTCGCTCCGGCCCGGGCGCACTCGCGGGCGCACACAAAACCGGTCCCGCTGGTGGTCCCCGTGATCGCCACGATCTTGCCAGCCATGTCCTGCATGTGGTCGGCTCGGACCTTGTCCAAGAACTGAGTTCCTTGCGCCATGGCGCGCCATTCCGGCGCGTCCACTTGAACGTCCGCAAACAGCCATGGCCGATCTGCTTGGCCACCCCATGGCCACGGGAGCCGAGTCGGTGGTGCGCACACCCGCGCCGGTTGGCCGCCGGATGGCCGGGCTCGATTGGCGTCGCCCCAGCGCTTGGCCGGACTGGCCCAACTCGCCGGGCTCGGCGGCCCGGAGGCAGCCGCGCGTCCCGGCGTGCCTTGGGCTACTTCGCTTCGTGCAACCGCGCATCCAAGCTCAACTTGAGCGAATCGAGGGTAAGATTGGCGCCGCCCAGATGGCTCAAGGCTTCGCCCCTGCGCAGAAACAGCGACGGGAACCCAGTGCCTAGCCTGCGGGCCAGCGCGAAGGAGTCCATGGTCAAGGCGTTGACCTCGGGTGAAGCCACCGCCGCTTCCACCGCCTCAGAGTCTAGACCCTGTCCCCTTGCGATATCGAGGCAAGCCCCAGCTTGCGAGATGTCCCGCCCCTCGGTGAAGGCTGCCTGCATCAAGCGGTGCGCGAACTCAAACGTCGCGCTGGGCTGGAGTGCCTTCACGGCATTGATGAACTGGCAGGGGACGAGGCTGTCCAAGTGGCCGGAGGCTAGGACGTTCTGGAAGTAGGCCTCGGCAAAACGTACATCAAACATCTTCGCCACCCGCTCGGCGATGGGCCGTTTCTCGTCGGCGAAGGCCGGCGTCGTGGCCACGGCCGGGTGAAACAGTCCGCCGGTCACCAGCGATACTTGGAGGCGCGGGTCCTGCGCATAGTGAGCGGCGATTTCTTTGATCGTGCCGGCGAAACCGAAGCACCAGCCGCAATGGGGATCCATGAGGTAGATGAGTTGAGCAGCCCCGTTGGCCGCGCCGGCTTGATTGGTCACGCCCTGGCTTCGCACCCGTCGTGCAAAAACGTTCGTACGATGTGGCCGCCAAGCAGGCGCCGTAGCGGCACCGCAGGACCCCTATCGTTTGGGCAGGCAGCCGTCGTGCCCACGGCGGCCAGCGGGGCCGGGGCTCCGACGCCAGGCGCAGGCGGCGCTGGTGCCCAAGCCGAAGGCGGCCCGCGCCAATCCATTTTGAAGTGTACGCCATGCGGCAGCCGTGGCCCGCTTTGAAGTCGCCAAATCCGAGGACATCCGCGAAGGCGAGATTTTTTCCACGCGCGTGGAAAACCGCTCCATCCTCGTGACGCGTGTCGAGGGGCGCGCCTGCGCCGTCGAAAACAAGTGCTCCCATCTCGGCATGCCCCTGGCGAAGGGGAAGTTGCAGGGCTCGACGCTGCAATGCCCCTGGCACGGGTCCAAGTTTGATGTTTGCTCGGGCAAGAACCTGGACTGGGTGAATTCGTTTGCTGGCGTGCCGACGCCCAAGTGGACCCACGGGCTCATCGCTCTGGGCAAGTCCCCGGCGCCGATCCAGACGTTTGAGACATCCGAGGAGGACGGCGCGGTCTTCGTCGAATTTGCTGAGTGAGTTGGACGCGCGATCCGACATAGCATGGCCAGCCAAGCCCCGAGGCAACCCCGCGGACGCGATTGAACCGGAGCGACCGCCAACGGCGCATCTTTTCACCCCGCTGCATGCTCCGGGCCGCATGAAGATGAGCGTGTCCACCGACATCCAGGCGACGCCGGAAGCGATCTGGAAGAAGATCTCGGACATCGAAAAGTCGCAGTCCATGATCCGGGCCATCGAGAAGATCGAGGTGCTCGAACCGGCCACGGGCCCTTCCATCGTGGGGCTCAAATGGCGCGAGACGCGGACGATGTTTGGCAAGGCGGCCACGGAAGTGATGTGGGTCACGGCGGCCGAGGAGCCCCGGTTTTACGACACGCGGGCGCAGAGCCACGGCGCCATCTACACCACGCGGCTCATGGTGGAGCCCGTGGGCGCTGGATCGCGCCTGACCATGACGTTTGAGGGCACGCCGCAGACAACCGGCGCCAAGATCATGTGGGCCCTGACCGGCTGGATGCTCAAGGGCTCCATGCGCAAGGCGCTCACCCAGGACCTGCAAGACATCAAGGCAGCAGCCGAGAGCGCCGGGTAACCATCGGTCATGCTCATCAAGGCCATCGGGCTGGGCAGCCCATGGAACTGACCGGCATCATGAAGGGGACCGGGGCCAAGATGAAGGCGCTCATCGAGAAGGATTTCGTGACCTTCCGTGGCGCGCTCAAGCAGAAGGTGCCGCGGGCAGACGTGTCGGCCGAAGCGCGCGGGACGTTGCTGATCCTGTACTACAAGGATCACGTCGTCGAATTGGCTGCGGGGCCCAAGGCGGCGGCGCTCGCCAAGAAGGTTAACCTCGGCTAGTTCACTCCACAATTGGCGCGCGTCGCAAGGGCCTTGAAGGAGCCTTCCGGTTATTGCTCGTGGCCCACAACATCTTCCAGATGGCGTTTGCCAAGGTGTACCCTATGTACGTCCAGAAGGCGGAGCGCAAGGGCCGCACCAAGGAGGAAGTGGACCGGATCATTGAGTGGCTAACGGGCTACGACGCCGCCGGGCTACAAGCCCAGGTGGACCAGGAATCCAGCTTCGAGGAGTTCTTCGCGCGGGCGCCGGCCATGAATCCCAATTGCGCCTTGATCAAGGGGGTCGTGTGCGGCGTCAGGGTCGAGGAGATCGACGACCCCCTGATGCAGAAGATCCGGTGGCTTGACAAGCTGGTCGACGAGTTGGCGCGGGGCAAGGCCATGGAGAAGATCCTGCGCAGCTGAGAGGTATCGCCGTGGACCCTACGCATGGGAACGGACGGCACGCGCCCCCCGCTGGCACTCTGGCACTTGGCTGCTGGGAGCCCGCGATCCAGCCGGCCCGGCGGTTGTTGCCACGGGCGAGTGGCGGCAGCCCATCATGCCTTGGTGGCCTAGGCAAGTTGCGAGGCCTAGGGCACCGTTGGTCCTAACCCTCCGACAGTTTCGTGGCGCCGCCGGGGGCGCAGCCGCCTCAGCGCCCGGTCGATTGCCGATCGTGTAGCGGCCGTCAGTGTGCCTGCGTTTCCCGCTCGGCCCGGGGGTTCCATTTGGCCAACTCGGCATCGATCATGGCCACGAAGGCGTCGGTGTTCCACGTGAAGTCGTCGTTGAGTAGCACCTCCATGAAGTCAACGCCAAGGGCACGGACTTCCGCCAGTCGCTTCGCCTTCTCTGCAAGGCTTGGGGCCTGGCTGAGGATGCAGTGGAGGGGCCCCACGTCGGCGAGTTGAACATGCTGGCCCAAGGCCGCTTTGACGGCGGGCAGCAGGCGGGAGTCACATGACGTGCTGATCTGGAACGTGATGGAGCCACCGCGCTCCCCGTAGATGACCGGCTCGATGCGCACGGCGCCAGAGTCCATCATGGCCGCCCGCCGCGAGCGAACCGTCTTTGCCGACAAACCGCACCGGTCTGCGAGCGTGGCCGCGTCCGCGCGCGGGTCCTGGACGAGGGCACGCAGGACCTTCAGTTCCAGGGGGCCTAGGGCGGGGCCTTCGTAGGCGGTGGTGTGGTACACCTCGTGGACTTCGTGGCCGACAGCGGCCGACGCTTGCCCCAGCCACGCATCCGGGTCGTCAACAAAGGCCAACGCACCAGAGGAGCCATCGATTGTGGTTCCAGCCCAGACGGTGCCAGGGATCTGCAATAGGCCTTGCGTGGGCGCCAGGACCCGCCAGGCGGCACCGATGCCCTTGCGACTCAAGGCTCCCGCATCTGGGACCGCCACGAAGCCATCCAGTACGCCGGCCTCGGTGAGTGCCCCGATACGCTTGCGCACTGCGGACGCGCTGCGGCCGATGGCCCGTGCCAGGGCCTCATGGGTCGCAAGAGGCTCCTTGCACAACGCACCGATGAGCTGGAAATCCAGCGGATCCACGCCCATCCCACCCCAACTCTGCATATAAAGAGGGAACAACCCACACCCGCCGCTGGCAGGGCCCTTAGGTCTGCCCGGCGCTGAGGGTGGTCCAACCGAAGCACCCCGCTTCGAGGTGAACCCCATGAACCTGAACCCCACCCTCGCACGCTTGACCGGCATCCTGTACCTGGGCCTGTTCGTGTTTGGCATGTTTGGACCGCTCGTGCTTGAAGCCACCCTCGTTCCCGGAGACGCCCAAGCGACCGCAGCCAACCTGGCGGGCTCCCCGCTCTTCAAGGCCAGTCTCGGCGCCTGGTTCCTCATCGTGATCCTGGACATCGTTGTCTCCATCACGCTCTACCAGTTGTTTCGCCAAACTCGCCCAACGGGCGCCATCGTGGTCGGCGTGACCCGCCTCGTCTACACCGCCATGCTCGCCGCGAACCTCACCCACCTGGCCGACGCCCTGGCGGCCACGGACGACGCCACGGTGCTGGCAGCCCTGGAATCCTTTAGCCGTGGCTTCGCGGTTGCCCTGACGATCTTCGGGGCCCACCTGGCGGCCTTGGGCCTCACCGGCTTCGGTGCCATGCCGAAGTGGCTGGCAGCCGCCCTCACTGCTGCCGGCGCAGCGTACATCCTGGACGGCGGCGCCAAGGTGATGGGTGCCTCGAACCTCGCTGGGGCGTCCGACCTCTTCATGGGACTGGCCGTGCTGGGCGAACTGGGCCTGATGCTCTGGCTCCTATGGGCCGACCGCCCCCGCCGGCACAGCCAAGCCCGGGCCACGACTCTCGACGCGTGCGAGGTGGTCCAGTGAAAGTCTGCATCGTCGGCGCGTCCGGCAAGCTTGGCCAATACATGGTTCAGCACTGCCTCGATCGAGGCTACAGCGTCGTCGGCGTGTGTCGCCCCGAAAGTACCCACAAACTCGACCACTTCGGTGACCGCATCCAAATTGTAGCCGGGCGGACCAACGATCCGGACGTGATTCGGCGCGCCGTGGAGGGCTGCGACGGCGTGCTCACCGTCCTCGTTCCATGGGGAATGGAAAACTACGCAAGCGGCACCGCACAAGCCGTCCTGGACCACTCCCGGCCAGGCGCACGCCTCATCTTCTCCTGTGGGTGGCACATCACCCGCGACGGCCAAGATCGCTACACGTGGCGCCTGCGCACGCTCGTCAAGGTCTTCGGCGCTGTCGCCCGCCTGTTCCGCGTGGTGGACCTTGACGACCAGGTCGAAGCGACCCGCCGCATCTTCGCCAGCCGTACCCGCTGGACCGTCGTGCGGGGCAGCGACCTGGAGGAAGGCCCCAGCCAAGGGCTCCCGGTCTGGAGCCGCCACGTCGGCGACCCGGTACTCGCGAGCAACAAGACGCGGCGTACCGACTTCGCGCTCTTCATGGTCCACGCCCTTGAGAACGACTCGTTGATCCAACAGGCGCCAGCCATCGTTGGATGCCAAACGCCCTCAGCCAAGGCCCATGCCAGCCAAGCCAACGCGTGATGGACGGGCACCAGGGGCAAGCATCGAGGCCTGGACGCCCACTGCCCGGCACCACCATGGGGCCCGACTCGCTCCGGAACCTGTCGACGACGACACGCCCCCGGCGGTTGATCGCGGCTGGAATAACCGTCGGAGTCAGGCGGCGCCGCACCCCGGCCAGCCAGTTGGAAAACCCAGCGGCGAGAGCCCATTTGCGGGCCTCTTTCACGGTGCCGAACCCTCAGGGCGCCATGACGGTCGGGGCCGTTCCCGAAGCACGACTTGGCGCAGCGCTCAGGCAAGCCTGGACAAACATCTGGCCCCACTTCTGGTGGCTGCTGCTTTTTGGCATCATCGAGGGCATCGCGTCCAACATCCGCCTGGGCGAGCCATGGCCAGGCGAGCTTCGGTTGTTCATCAATTCCGGAGGTGCGCTGATTGCCATCTTCCTGGGAGCCCCACTTGGCATCGGACTGACCAAGGCCCACCTGGCCGCCAGCCGCGGCCAGCGGCCGACATGGCAGGACCTCGGCTACGCGTTCGGGCCGCGCTACTGGCAGTCGGTGCTCCTGGGCCTGCTGGTTTTCCTGATCATCATCGGCGGCCTGATCCTACTCGTCGTTCCAGGCATCTACTGGGGTGTCAGGATGGCGTTCTCGTCGCAGCGGTTCATCGAGGATGAGCTGGGCGCCGTGGATGCAATCAAAGCCAGCTTCGCCGACACCAAAGGCCACTGGTGGGCCGTCTTCGGCATGGCACTCTTGGCCCTGCTACTGTTTGTGGCAGGCGTGCTTGCGCTGCTGGTCGGGTTCTTCGTGGCCATGGTGCTGGTGCCCCAGATGTTCGTGGTGTACTGGCGTGCCCTCGCGCATGCTTCCACGACCTCTGCGGCGGACAACGGCATGGCAGCCGACGCTTAGGCCTCAATCCAAGCGCACATCGAGAACACGGTGGGCGCGCAAGGGCACCAGCCGCCCTCCCGCAGCGGCCTTCAACTCCTCCTCGACCTGCTGGTCGGCGGCCGTGGTGCGCTCGGGAATGCGTTGGAATTCCTGCCACGTGGCCATCGTGAAGGACTCCAGGATTCGCCCGGGTTCGTTCACATCCTCGACCAGGTGGAACCGGATGGCGCCGTTGCGCTTGAGGCCCCGGTGAACGCGCCGCATCGCCGCCATGAACGCCTCCCGCTGGCCGGGGTCAATCTGCCACTGCGCCGTGACGAGGATCGGCCCGTCGCGCTCGTGCACGGATGTGGTGGTTGGCAGATCAACGAAGGCGACGGGGCTTGTGTCGATGTCGATGTGGCGGTCGAGGCGAATGACGAGCAACAGGGGTGCTACGACGGCCATGAATCCGGCGGCCGCAAGCAGGGTTGGCTGTGCGCCGATACGTTCGGCAAGGGCTCCCCAGAAGAGGGCGCCGATGGTGAACGTGCCCTGCAGGGCCAAAAGGTACACAGCGACGCCGCGGCCACGAATCCACGCCGGCAGCACCGCCTGCAAGGCCGTCATGACCGAACTGATCCATAGTAGAAGGGCAACGCCTCCCGCCACGAGGGCGGCGACGGCGATCCAGATGTTGGTCGTGGACGCTATCGCGGCCAGAACGGCAGCTTGCGCGAGCATGGCGCCAAGAACAATCCAGTCCGGGCCCAGGCGCTGCCGAATGGTGGGCCCAATCCACAGGGCAACCAAGGCCCCCACGCCGCCGGCGCCGGAGAGAACCCCGAACTCGGTGGGTCCAGCCTGAAGCTGGAAGCGAGCCACTGCGGGCAGCAGCGCCATCAAAGCCACCGCCGCAAACGCGTACGGCATCATCTTGAGAATAACCTGCTTCAAGGGTCGGTCATAGCGAACGTAACGAAGCCCCATGCGGATCGCGGAGGCCAGGTGCTCGGGCGGCAATCCCTGGCGCGGCTCGGGGCGGTAGCCGCGCAGCACAAGAGTTGAGGCGGCCAAAACCACGACGTTGAACGCAAACACGGCAGCGGTGCCCTGGGACGCCACGAGCACGCCCGCCAGCGCCGGGCCAAGAGCCATGACGACGTTGGAGGCCCCAGAGCTGAGACTCATTGCCCCCGCCAGGCGGTCACGGGAAACCAGGCCGGGCAGGGTCGCCATCCACGCTGGCCCAGTCATGGCACCAGTCACGCCGAGGGCGGCCGTCAGCGCCAGGATCGTGGCAACGGTGTGGCTATCCCGCCAAGCAAACAGGGCGTACAAGGCCACCACGACGATGTTGGCAACGAGTCCCAGCCACATGATCCGGCGCCGGCTCGCCACGTCTGCCAGGGCCCCCGCCACCAGAGCCAACAGGAACGTCGGCAGCGTTGTGGCCACGTTGAGCAGGGCGAATGCCGCTGGCGAATCGGTGAGGTCAGTGAGCGTCCACGCGGCGGCCATGCCGTTCATGAACAACGCCAACTGGGATGTGATGTTGGCTGTCAGGACGATCGCAAACGCGCGGTCGCGGCCGCTTTTGCCAGAGGGTGTGATGGCGGCCCATGCCTGGGCGCAAAAATAGCTGGTTCGGGCGGGCGTTTACGGCAGCCAGCCTAGCCCCATACGGCGATTGCCTCGTCGCACCACCGCAGCAGACGCGTCGTCGCCAGGCCGTACTCCCTCGTCACCACCACCGTCGCGTCGGTCACGCCCGGCATCCTTCGCAGGGCCTCGACGCGCTCGGCTTGCTCCTGTAGGCCCGCGGCGGCGCAGAACATGTACAAGTCGCGGCCCTCGTTGTACTGGCTGATGACGAACGCTTCCGGCACGGCGGCCAGTGCCTGGCCTGTGAGGTTGCCGTCGTGGCGCAGCGTGACGTGGTAGTACATCCGGCCGGCCGCGCGGGGCGGTCGCAACAGGGGGTCGACGCGCACGAGGCGCCGCGCGATGAGGGCAGCGCGGTGGTTTCGCACCGTCTTGGCCGACAAGCCCGTCATTTCCGTGAGTTGCTGGATACCCGCGCGGGGCGCTTGGATGAGTGCCCGCAGCACCCGCATTTCCAGTCGTCCCAGCACAGTTGGCTCGGGTTCGCCGGCCGCAACGTAACGCGTGACGCTGGGGCCCAGCAAAGCCTCCAGCTCCGGCGCCCGATCCGAGCCCTCGTAGACGTTGACCCAGGTGCGATCGTCGTACGATGTGGCTGCCCACGCCACATCCTCGATGGCCAGGATTTGCTCCATGCTTGGCGGGTGGGGCGTTTGGAATGCCATCGTGGTCGGCGTGCGGCCATACGCTGCGGCGGCGGGTGTCGCCGCAAAACCCCGCAACACGCCATTGTCCTCGAGGCGTCGAAGGCGACGCCGAAGCGTGGTGGCATCGATGCCCGTGCGGCGGGCCCACACGGCCGGCCCATCGAGTGGCGCTTCCTGGACCGCACAGAGGATGGCGAAATCCGGGTCCTCTGCCATACGGCAACGACCCCCCAGAAGTATTTGAAGCTCCCCGATTTCGTCGCCCTGCGCGCGAATGGGTCTTGTCCCCCACGTCCATGCTTGCATCATGGGCATCCTCACTGTGACCCGCCAGATGCAAGCCAGCCCCGACGCCGTCTGGGAGGTCTTCGACGACTTTGGCGGCGTGGCCGGCTGGAACAGCAACGTCGCCAAAGCCCGCATTCTCAACAACATCCCCCGCGGCGTGGGCGCCGAGCGACAATGCGACTTCGACCCCAAGGGCAAGCAATGGGTCCGCGAGCGCATCACCGAACGCGGCGCCGACGACATCCACATCACCATCTTTGACACCAACGCGCCCCTCAAGCGCTTCGAGGTGGACATGAACGTCGAGCCCCGAGGCACGGGTTGCTTCGTGACCTTCAAGGTGGACATTCAGCCCAAATTCGGCCCACTCGGCACCCTGTTGGAATACGCCGCCATTCGACCCAACTTCCGCAAGGCCATCGGGCGCATGCTGATCGACTTGGATGACGCCGCACAGCAGCTCGCGGCAGCGTAGTCTCAGCGCGCCGCAGCACCCCGGCAAGCGCGCTCCTGCCACTGCTCACCCGGTTGGCGTGCGCCGGCTCGCACCACCCTGTCGCTTACCCGACGTCCACAACGTCGCGATGCCTTGTGGAAGACGTCCAACCATGCTCCGAAAACCATCCTTTTTCGCCCCCACGACCCTGCCCCGTTCATGCAGATCACCGTCGAGGCAGTCGTTGATGCAAGCCCCCAAACGTGCTGGGAATCATGGACGAGCCCCAAACACGTCATGCAGTGGAACGCAGCCAATGACGACTGGCACACGCCAGCTTGCACCATCGACCTGCGCGTCGGCGGGCGACAAGTCAGCCGGATGGAAGCCAAGGATGGAAGCATGGGCTTCGATTTCGCCGCAACTTTCACCGAGGTGGAACCCCCTCGACGCCTGGCGTTTCGGCTCGACGACGATCGCATGGTCCAAGTCGAATTCGCGGCTCAGGGCGACGGCACCCACGTTCGGGAAACCTTTGACGCCGAGGCGGAAAACGACCCGGAATTCCAGCGTGCCGGATGGCAGGCTATCCTGGATCACTTTGCACGCTACACCGCCGCGCTGACCCGCAAGTAGCCGGCCACTAGTGCCGCCGTGGCCACCGAACCGGTGCGGGCCGCGCGATGGCGCCAACCTACAATCCTATGGGCTCGAAGGCTCCTGGGGCGCTCATGCGCCGGCACCCGGCTTTGCAGGATCTGAGTCGCGACCACTTCACTGCCAGCGTGGCGTGCCTGCACATGCGGCGAGCAGCAGCCAGCCACCCGCAAGCACCACCCCTGCAGGAAGTCATGCGCGGCCTGATGGACCTGTGGCACCGAGCGCTCCACTGGCATTTCGACGAAGAGGACGAAGATCTGACGCCGCACCTTGAAGGAACTGGGCAGGAATTGCTGGATCGCCTCCGGGCCGACCACGCGCGGCTGCGCGCCGCGTTCGAGGACCTGGAGCGCCGTCCCCCGGATGCCTTCGCAGCCGTCGCCGAGGACCTGCAGAAACACATTCGCTGGGAAGAGGATGTACTGTTCCCCTGGCTTCAGGCTCACCTCAGCGATCACCAACTCGAAGAGCTGTGGCAAAAATCCAGGAGTTTTCGCATCGAGCACCGCGGGCCGGCTTCCGTGCAGCAACCGAGCCTTCCCAAGCAGCCTTGATTGAGCCGATGGGCCGTGGCTCGTCTTGCCGGCGCTGGGCCTGGCCCTGGCAAGGCGTAGGCAAGGTTGAGGGCAGGGCGGGTCGGCGCTACGGCACCGGAAAAGCCCGTAGCCGCATCCGTGCCTGCGCCGGGGAGGCCTTGCAAGAAACCTCATCAAAAGCCAACCAGTGGCCGACCCATGGACGATGAATACGCGCGCGCTTTTTGCCACCAAGATGAAGTGGACCAGCGCGTTCAGGCATACGAGCAAAAGTACTGCACCCCCCTGAACGACGAGGAATACCGTGAGATCCTGATGGGTGTGCACGCGGACTTTGAAGACTGCGACT
The DNA here is from genome assembly GCA_041624075.1 of Thermoplasmatota archaeon. Lineage (GTDB taxonomy): Archaea > Thermoplasmatota > E2 > JACPAO01 > JAHFTW01 > JBFJVP01. The sequence goes on from JBFJVP010000033.1 coordinate 11,208, forward strand.
GCGACTGTTGCGCTGCCACGTAGGCACCGGCCGCGCCCCATGCAGGGGTGAAGAAGGAGGAGTTTCCCAAGCGCCTAGGCGGAGTCGGGTGAGGGATCGTCACCGGCGCCAGCACCGTCGCCGGGATGTCCCCCTGGCGGCCCGCCGGGCCGGTGTCCAAAGCCGCCGGGGGGACCCGTGGGCGTCTCGCCGTTGGCGATGGCTTGCTCGCGTGCCTCGCGGCGCTGCTCAAATTCGGCCACCCGCTGGTCGCAGGTTTCCTGGTCGTAGTGCTCCAGGCACCGCTCGTACGCGGCGGCCTTGATCTGCTCCTTGCACTCGCCGACTGTGATGTTGTCATCGCACTGGGCGAACTGGTGGGCGACGAAGTGGGTGCGCTTCAGGTGCTTGGGCCACCACTTGTAGATGCCCGAGGATTCATCGACATCCTCCGTGGCGGGGTCGTCCTGTGCACTGACGGTTGCCAATCCAACGCCGGCCAAGGCGAAGACGCTCAAGGCCACGAGGATCAAGGTGGGTGTTCGTTGCATGGTGTGTTTCACCAATCCAGCATGGGTCGCCGCACCGGATAGTCAGCGTGAACCTCGGGTATGGACGATTGGTTCATGCCCCTTTTTCGACTCGCGCTGAACCCAGTGGCATGATGCACTTCGCAAGCCTCCGGGGTGGTTTGGCGCAGCCGGGCGGACCCCTGGGCAGAGGGGCGGCGCGCTTCGAGCAATCCTTCAACTGTAAGGGGGTTTGACCATCGTGGTCGTGCCCGTTCCTGTGCTGCTGGAGGCCGCGGCTGCGGTGCTGGCGACCTGGGGCTGGATCCGGGCGCATGCCCTTGAGCAACTGCTTCCCGATGCTCGGCTGCGCCGGTTGCAGTGGTTCTTCGGGTTGCTGGCGATGGCCACGGCCATCCACCTGGTGTTCCTTCTCCACCCTTGGGCCGAAGGGGCCCCGTGGCGCCCCACCCGCGACCGGATAGGCACCTTGCTGCTCTGGGTTCATCACGCGCTGTTGACCAGCGCCATGGTTGTTGCAGTGCGAGCGTATGGCCCGGTTGGTGCCCGGGGAGGGCGGGGCGACGGTGCCGCCCAAGACATCGACCCCGGCGCCGACAACCTGCGTGACGCACCCAGGACCCTAGCCGTGTGGCCTCTACCGGTCACCTGGTTCCTGTTGCAGGCGGAACGCGTCAGGCGCACCCGTCCGCCTGGCGGGTTCTCCCCGCTCTTGTTCGGCTCCTTCGCGTTACTGCGATTACTGGAGGCCGGTTTGGCACTCTACATCGCCATTCGGGCGCTGGCCAACCAGCGCAGCCGCCGCAATCGCCGCAGCCTGCTCGTTGCCGGGGGCTTCTTGGCCATCTTCCTGGCCCACGCGGGGTTCTGGTTGCTGAACCTCGATCTTCGACCCCGCAACACGGTTGCCGAAGCCGCCTTTGCCTTCGGGATCCTCTTGCTTGTCAGCGCATTGCCCCGCCCACCGCGAGGTCTGTGATGGCCAAGGCCTACCGCAGCAGGAGCCGCCTCGCCCTGGACTTGATGCTGGCGCTAAGTCAGGAGGGCGGCTCGGCCCACGTTTCGCGCCTGCTGCTGTTGGCCAATCTTACCCATGCCCGCCTCAAGGAGCACGCCGACCAGATGCTGGCCAAGGGCTGGATCGAGGAATCGGAGGAGGATGGGCGCAAGATCGTGGCGCTGACCAGCAAGGGTCATGCGGTCTTGCGGGAACTGCAGAAGATCGACGAGGCCATGGCGGACTTCGGCCTGGTCTTGTAGCCCACGCGGCCGGCGGGGGCCGCCCAAGCGTAGGGTGCTGGCCGGCGGAGCAGCCGCTAATGGGCCTGACAGTAGGCGACGCGATCATGGCTGGTTGGGCCAGCTTTGGGAGACTCGAAGAGAAGCCGACCCGCATGGGTCACTCCTTGTTCGTAGTGCTCGAGGTAGTGGGGCCGCATGGCAGCCGGCATGTTGGCCAAGGCGAAGGCGTCGCTCCACGCCTCGGCTCGGGCGGCTACCAGGAACTGCCGGAACGCGGCTTCTGCCGGCTCGTTGGCCAACAGGTACAGGCTCGGGTCATAGTGGTGGGCGAGCTGCTCGATGGCCTCGTGGACGGTTGCGCCCAGCAGGTCGTTGACGCGCAGGTAGTCCAGTTTTCGCGCTGGCTCCGCGTACCCGGTTTGCCACGTGGCGAGGCCCAGGTCGTAGAAGATGTGGGCGTTGATGGCCAGGTTGAGGTCCTC
>JBFJVP010000034.1:0-13413 GCA_041624075.1 Thermoplasmatota archaeon
GGTGGGACGGCCATAGTGACCTGGTTCACCCGTTCTCGTTCCGAACACGGAAGTTAAGCAGGTCCACGTTGCGTGTTGTACTGTTGTGCGAGAGCCAACGGAAAAGCGCATCGCTGTCCACCACTTCCCTTTCATTGCATTCTGCCTGGCTCCGGCGTAGGAGCGCCCTCTTTCCTGAAATCGAGTTTCGGTTGAGCTCCTTTTGGAGGCTCCCGTTTCGCCTCGTTGCGAGGTCGTGATGCTTTCGCGTTTCTGTCCCCACGGCAATCTTCGACGGACCTGTAGCGAGTGCCGGGTTGATGCCGTGGCTGCGGCGGAGGCTCGTGCTGCTGAGAATCGTGCCCGGGGTGACGTTGGCCGTCAGTCGTTGCGCGATGAGCCGGTGCTGCATTATCCGTGGCAGCGGGAGGCGTTTGAGGCTTGGACGGAGGCGGGTCGTTCGGGTCTGGTGTCGTTTTCCCAGGGGCTGCCGGGTGGGGATTTGTTTTATTCAGCGATCGCAGATGTGTTGCGATCGGCGGGGGATACCAATGTTTTGGTGGCGTGTTCGCCGTCGGAGCAGCCGGGTCTTGTGGATGTGTTGGAGCAGCGTTTCGGTTTGAGGCCGACGACGTTGTTGGATCATCATTTTTTGGAGCCGCGGGAGGATGGTGTTCTTCTTGTGGCGGATTTGCAGGAGTTGTCGACGGTTGATTTGGCTTCGTGGGGTCGTTTTGCCAGCAATGCGTTGTTGGTTTTGACGGATGCGGATGCTGTTGGGTCGGCGCTTGGGCAGTTTTTGGTCAATTCGGCGTTCCGTTTCCGTTTGTGTTTGTCGCGCATGCCGTCGGCGTTTGATTTGGTGGCGGCTACGCCGTGGGCGCGGGCGTTTGGTCCTTTGGTGTATCGGTACACGGAGGAGGAGGCTCGGGATGTTGGTATTCTGCCTCGTATTCGGTATCGTTTGAACGTGGAGGTTTTGCGGCCGGAGCCGGGGGGTACGTCGGGGCCTGTTGGTCCTTGGGATCCGTCGGATGTGCCTGCGTGGATGCCTTCGGTTTCGGCTGGTCAGTTTGCTCGGGGTCGTGCGCGGGATTTGGCGACGGCGCGGGCGAAGGATTCGGGCGGCCTCGTGGTGGTTCACGGGGGTGTTCGGGTGCCTGGTGCGCTGGCGACGATTCCTTTAGATGAGGTGCGTGAGGGCGAGGAGGGCTTGGGGGGCAGGCCTTCGGGTTGGTTGCTGGCGGAGCCGGCGGCGGATAGTCGCGCGGTTTTGCGGTTGGCGACGGTTGCGTTCAAGACTCTTGGGGAGCCGGGCGCGGTGGAGGATACGGTCGTTTTGCCGGTTCCTGCGGATCTGTGTCGGGTGCCGCCGTGGGATGATCGGTGGCGTCAGGCGGCGATCCAGTTGGATCGTGTTGTGACGGGGCTGCTGTTGGCGGAGGATGTCAAGGCGGCGATGTTGGCTGAGGACTTGGAGGCCTTGGTGGGTGTTGCCTTGGCGCTTCGGGGCTTGGCTGCGGAGGATTTGTATCATTTATCCCGGGTCGTGGAGACGGCTGCGTCGGCGGCTTATGCTGGCGAGCGTGTGCCTCCGGATCAGGTTCGGGATGCTGCGCGGACGTATGGTGGCTTGGCGGCGGCTTTGTTGGTTGCGGCTGAGCTGGGTCCGTTGGCGTTGTTGCGTTTGGCGCATCCGCGTTTTACGCCGACTGTTCCTGATTTGCCGCATCCGGCGTTGTTGGATGCGCGCAGCCATGCTTGGCGTGGGCGTGCGTTCCAGGCCTTGGCGCATGCGGCGTCGAGGGGTGATGTGGCGACGGCGTGGGGTCGTTATCCTGAGCTGCGTTTTGTGTTTCCCAGTTCGCAGTTGTTGGAGGCGGCAACGGAGTATTGTCGCGTTCACAAGTTGAAGGGCCCGCTTGAGGGGGCGGAGTTGAAGCCGATTGCGGACCGCACGCGGGTTGCCGAGGGCAGCGTGGAGGGTGCGACTCGGGTTCTCAAGGAGTGGTCGGATGCGCTCAGTTTGGCCGAGGAGGAGGAGCGTAATTTCCTGGCGAATCTGCATGCGCGTCAGCCGGAACGTGAGCGGCGCCGTGAGGGGATGGCGTTGCCGGATCTGCGCCTGACGGATGCGAGTCCGGATATGGTGCGTTTGGAGTCGAAGCATGGACGCTTCCCGAATACCAACATTGCTCCTGGTTCGGAGGTTGCGTTGGTGCCGGTTGGTGGCCGGGAGGAGTTGGGTCGGGGCCTGGTTTCCAGGATTGACCACCGGCGTTTGGCGATTGAGTTTCCTGCTGGTGCGCCGCGTAATTTACCCAAGCGGTTGACGGTGAACCTGATCTTTGATGCGAAGGTGTTTGAGGCGTATCACAGCGCGACGCTGGGTGCTTTGCGTGCCATCAAGAGCAATAATCCGGTTGATGATGGCCCTGATGGTTTGTTGAGGGCGGCGTTGCTTGGGGAGACGGATCCGCCGGCGGCGCAGGCGCAGAGTTTGAAGGTGGAGGGTTTGACGCCCAGTCAGTCGGCTGCCATTGATTCGGTTCTTTCTGGTGGGCGGGTGCGTTTGATTCATGGGCCTCCGGGTACGGGCAAGACCCATACTTTGGTTCACTTGGCGATGGCGCTCAGCCGGGCTGGTCATTCGGTTCTGGTGACGGCGGATAGCAACGCGGCGGTGGACAACTTGGTGGTGGGGTTGCGCCGTAATGGTGCCTTGGCGGTGCGCGTTGGGCATGCTCCCAACATCCGTGATCCGGCGGCGCAGGGGGCGCGCGTGGATCCTTTGGATGCGCCGCGTTTTGTTCGTTGGGCGTCGGAGAGCGGGGTGGTTGTGGCGACGACCAATTACGGTGCGTTCCGGTACATTGACCCGAAGGGGGGCTTGTCTCCGTTCATTTTTGATTACGTGATCCACGATGAGGCGGGTCAGGCGACGGCGCCCAGCAGTTTGGCTGCGGTGCTGCGTGGTCGTCGGCTGGTCTTGGCGGGTGATCCGTTGCAGTTGCCGCCGACGGTGGTGTCGATGGATGCCAAGGCGGCTGGTTTGGATGTGACGCTGTTTGAGCGCGTGGAGGAGTTGACTGGGCGCGAGCGAACCAAGTTGTTGGCGACGCAGTTCCGCATGCGGGAGCCCATTGTGGCGTTCAGCAACAAGCGCTACTATGAGGGTCGCATTGAGACTGCGCCGGTGGCGGCCCAGCAGGATGGCTTGGCGGATTTCCCGCCGGCGGCGTTCTTGCACGTGACCGGGCGGGAGAATGACCGGGCCAAGAATGGCTCCATCAGCAACGACTGGGAGGTCGAGGCGGTGGTTGCGGCTATTGGCAAGGTTCAATCGGAGGTGCGTGAGCGTGGCTGGACGGTGGCGGTGTTGACGCCGTATCAGGCGCAGCGTGAGGCGTTGCGTCGTCGTATTCCTGATGTGGAGGTGTCCACGGTTGATGGCGCCCAGGGCCGTGAGTGGGATGTTGTGATCTACACGAGTGTTCGCAGTAATCCTCGTCATCGGCTTGGTTTTGTCAGTGACGATCGGCGCCTGAACGTGGCGGTGACGCGGGCTCGGCGCAATTTCATCTTGGTGGGCGACGAACGTACGTTGTCGGATCATGGTGGATTCCGCACGCTGATTGAGTCGTGTGAGAAGGTTCAGTTGGATGTGCCGGTGCCTCAGAAGCCGCAGCGTGCCAGGCGGCCGGGCCGCAAGGGTGCTCCCAAGGCGCCCAAGGGCCCTGTGGCTCCTGCTGGCAAGCGCAAGCGGCGCCGTCGTCGAAAGCGGCCCCAGGATGCTGATGGTGATGGGGATGCGCCGGCGCAGTCCGGGCCACCACCCAAGGCGCCCAAGCGGGGGGGCGAGCCCCAGTCGGATGTTGCGGATGGGCCTCGTCCAAAGCGGCGCAGGCGCCGGAGGCGGCGGCGTGGGCCCCCTGGCGAGGGCGGCGAGGCTTCTTCGGATGGCCAGTCGCCGGCACCGGAAGGGGCTCAGCGGGCAGATCGACCCAGGGGTCCTGCCAAGTCGGGGCGTGGCAGGCAGCCGAAAACGCCTGGTGGCGCTGCGGATGATTTGCCGAAGGAGGCGCGGCAAGAGGGAACTGCGCCTGCTTCCAAGGATGTGGATGCCAAGGCGGTCAAGCGCGCTGTGCCACGTAAGCCAAAGGCCAAGGCTGGGCTTGATGAGGCGGCCAAATCGACCAAGTCAGCCAAGCCCAAGGCCCCGGTCAAGAAGGTGGCCAAGTCCGTGGAGTCGGTCAGCTCTGGCAAGGCCGAGGCCGCCGGCAAGGCGGGCGCGAGCAAGCGCCAATGCTCGGCCACGACGACCAAGGGCACGCGGTGCCGCAAGACGGCCAAGGCCGGATCCTCCAAGTGCGCCACGCACAGCTAGCACGTGGTGGCGCCGATCTTGAGAAGGATGGCTGCGTCCTCGTAGTCCGTCAGGGCGCTGCGTAGCGATTGGGAGAACTCGTACAGCAGCAGCACTTCGTCGTCGGCCAGCGTGGCGGTTTCGGTTTCCACGTCGATGTAGGGTTCGAGGAAGCTGGTCATGTCGTCCGTGTCCACGGCGGCTGCGGAGTCGCCGTTGGCCAGGATCAGGACGTGCTCGTCGGGTGGCGCGAAGGCGCGCTGCTGGTTGCCGTAGTCGGCGGTGCCCCGGGCTGACAGTATGTTGTCGGCTTCCACTTCCAGTTGGGCTGTCCAACCGGATTGGATGGCGGCGCCGCCAAAGAGCCAGCGCATGCCGTCGCCTTCGTCAACTTCCAAGAGGACATCAACGGGTGGCCCGCTCATGCCGTGGCGCAGGTCGGTGCCGATGACCTTCAGCACGGGGTTGACGGTGCAGTGGACCTGAACGCCGGTGCTGGTGAGCGTGAAGGCCGCGCCCGTGGTGGTCTCCTGGCTGGTGGGCGTGATCTGGATGCTTTGTTCGGCGCCAAGACTCTCCCCGATGACCAATCGCATGTCCACATCGCTGCCCGTGGCCTGGTAGCAGCCGGCTGCGAGGCCCACGATGCACAGCTTTTCCCCCGCGTACCAGTACTTGCCGTCCTGGGTGGCATTGGTGAAAAACGCCAAGGGGACCTGGTGCAGTTCGCCGTCGATCTCCAATGTCAGGAACGCGTCGTCCAGTGAAATCGGTCGGCCGGAGTACAACTTCAACTCGTAGCTGCTGTCGGTCTCAACGGCCCTGATGATGGCCGGATGGGCCGTGGGATCCTGTTGCGTGAGCAGGCTGGCCCCCCACACGACGGCTCCTGAAACGCCAACGCCCACGGCCACCAGGAGGAGCACCGCTAGGGGTCCTGTACTGGCGTCCGTTTGCGGGCTTCGGCATTTCATGGGAGATTTCATCGGGCTTGTTGCCCTTGAAGTCCCCCTAGTCGGGACCAGGGGAGTTGTGGGTTCCGGGCGGGGCGGCCTTGGTGCCCTTATTCCTGATTTCCCATGGGTGCCTGCCTCGGCTATGGTTGGCCCTTGTTGCCGGCCGCCGGGGCACCGGCCGCCTTCTGGGCGTCGCGGTGGCGTTGCCACTTCTTGGCAAATGCGTAGCCCACCAGCAGCACGCTCGGCGTGGCCGCCATGTAACCCAGCATGAGGCTGCGCTGCTCCTCGGCCAGGTACCGTGTCTGGATGCGGATGCTGGCCGTGCCATTCACGGGGTCCTCGTCTGGCACAGTGTCGCCCTCGTAGTAGTTGTCCGCGTTGTCGATGAGCATTCCGTAGCGGGTCTTGCCGTCAGCTAGAATCGTGAAGCTGTACGTGTCGTTCACCCCAATCTGGCTCCACTGGGCGTGGTAGCTGAAGGGCTTGCTGATGTCCAGGGAGCCCTCACGGGTGAGACTGCTGGCCCACTCCTGATCCATGAGGTAGACGTCCACGCGGCCGGACACCACCGTCAACTCAACCAGGATTGGGCCTCCGGGGATGCTGGGTTCCAGGAAGTCGATGCGCGCTTCGCCGGGGGCCATGTTGAATGCGGGAACACCTGACTCCCGTAGCACCACGTTCTCGGGGCTGTAGTAGATAGCCGCGAAGATCGCTCCCAGTAGGGACAAGCCGATCAGGGCGACGATGACGCTGCGCATCAACGGTCCTCCAGGGCACCTTCTGGCGTGTTGGTCTGCCGGCTTGCCTCAGGAGCCGAACCGGAATCGGCTGGCACTTGGCGGCCACGTTGCAGCCGCGTGTGAATGATGGCTGCCAAGGGGCCCAGCACGGCGGCCACGGCCGTCGCCCAGGTCAGGACGCTCAAGGCCGGATCGTAGAGGACGCTGTCATCCTTCGGGATGTCCCGAAAGAGGTACCATGTAGCCAGATACAACGCCGCAGCGGCGGGAATCGTCACGAAGCCCAGCAATCCCGTCATGGAGGGGGGTAGCATCTGGCTGGCGTATGTGTCGGGCAGGCGGCCACGCTTGCCCCAGTGGTTCTCGATGCGCTTGCGAAACCGGGTGCGGTTGAGCGTCACGGCCAGGCCGCCACCCAGCACGGCGCCCAGGAGGTTGTAATGCAGATCCTGCATGGTGTTGACGTACCCACCCTGGTCGATGGTCTGGAACCATGTCTTGCCCAGGTACTCGTACAACTCCACGCCCACGCCCGCCGCGAGCCCGGAGACCACGGCAATGGCCCAAACGAGCCAGGCAGGCCACTCCAGGCGGCGTCGGTACTGGTACACCTCCAGCACGTAGGCGATACCCATGGTGCCGGCGCCGATGCCGACGCTGTGGGTCAGGTGGTCCCACCAACTGATGACGTGGTAGGCTCCGTTGACGCCGTGGAATCCGAAGAGGCCCATGTGGAACTTGTCTGGGCTGCCTAGGCTGCCGCCGCCGTAGTGAAGCACCAGGCCGGCGACGATCACCCATTGGATGTAATGGGGCAGCCGCACGTCGTTGCGCCAAATGACGTACGTGGACGCGCCGCCCAGAATCACTCCAGACAAGGCGTAGTTGCGCCACAGCTCGAAGCCCCGGTACTCGTTAAAGAGTGCCAAGGCGGCAAAAAGCACCAATCCAACAAAGAACGGCAGCACGTGGCGCAGCGTGGGCGGATCGCCGCTGCGGGCCATCTCGGTGAGGGTCGTCATTCGTCCAGATCTCCCTTGAATCGGTGTTCCCGGGCACATAGGCGGCATAAGCGCAGCATCACCCAAGTGTCGGCTTGGCACGCCATGCGGCCGCAGTTGGCACACTTGGAGCGACCTGCGCGAGTCTTGCAGACGTGGCAGGCAGCGTCCTTCGATACCGGTTCTTGCGTGCCCGTTTCGGGTTGCCGGGATGCCCATTCGCTCAGATCGCGGTTTTGGCTGGGCATTTCGGTGCGGGCGCTGCGCTCCTCGGCAACCACGGCCTCGGGGTCTGTGGAGCGGGCGCGCCGGCGCAAGTTCAGCAGGTCGTCGTCGTCCAGGAGATCCATGTCACCACGGTACGTCCTTGAGTTTGAGCCAGTAGCCGATGCGGTTGACCAACAAGTGGAGCGCCGGCGTGGCCAACAGGATGGTTGCCAGGGTCAGCCAGTTGCCCAACAGTGCCTCGGCGACCCAGCCGGAGGGCAGAAGAGGTGCCGCGATGGCAAAGCCCAGCAGGCCAAAGACCACGAAGTCCAGTTGGTCGAACGGGAACCACGGCGCGCCGCGCTCCTTGCCCAGGCGGCGCTTGAAGAAACTCTCCACGGCGTCCCCGGTGAGTGCCAGGAAACCGACGATGAACCCAAAGAGGAAGATGGCCCACCAGGCGGCGGCCTCGGCATCGCAGTCGACCACGCCATCCGTGGGGCCGCCACAGTATCCGCCGCCCCCGAAGTCGAGTCCGGCCAGGAAGCCGCCTGCACCGTAGCTCATCGCCACGGCGGTTCCACCGGCTGCGAGTCCGCCGCCGACCAGGCCCCTCCAGGTCTTGCCGTCGCCCAGCATGCGCTTGCCGTCCTTGTGCATCCGTCCGCCATCGATGGGCTGCTTCCACCAGGGGAACAGCTTGGCGCTGAAGACGGGGCTCATGTTGGCGATGTAGGCTGGCAGAAACAGCCACAGTGCTCGCAGGATGGTCTCCCACACGGCCACGCGCTGCACAGGGCCCCCGCAATAAAGGACGCGCCGATGCAGGGCGGGTGCCGTCGGTGCCCGGATGGAACCAGGAATGCGTCGTTCCGGGGCTGGCCGGTCGCCAAGGGGATGACCGCCCCGGCACCGAGGCTTAAGAAGGGGGTACGGCCACTGCGGGGCGTGGGTGTCGCCTCACTCTTTCTGCTGGCCGCCGCCAGATCGGCACCCCCCGCAGTACGCGTGCTGATTCCCCAGGGCGACCCGATCACAGTGGTGGCCCAGCACATCCAACGGCTCCAGCAGGCGGGGCGGCGGATCCTGTACGTCACGGCGGACCGCAGCCACCCCAGCCTCGCGACCGCGTTTACCAAGCAGGGCATCGACGCCGACGAGCTCCAGTTTCTCGATGCCGCCGGGCACAAGCCGGAAAACACGGTTTCGGGCGGCGTGGCCCTGATCGTGCCGGCGCCGTCCATGTTGGAGCTGCTGGCGATGCGCTGCGAACAACTCATCTACCAGGTGGGCCCGGAGGTACACGTGATCATCGACTCCCTCAATGCGCTGGTGTCCCACAATGACAGCGACGCGGTGGAGTCGTTCACCAAGTACATGGCTCGCCGATTGCGGCTGCTGGGTGTCCCCGGCGATTTCGTTCTCTTCAACAACATTGACGGCATGCTGCTGCTCGATCACATCGAGTCGTGCACCGATTCGCGCCTGCTCTTGGGCGCGCCGCACGCGGATATCCAGGAGGAAAGCTCGTGAAGCGATTGCTGATGGTGGCCTTGGCGCTGGTTCTGCTTGCGCCGGTGGCCGATGCTGATGAGACTCCCTCGGCCACACTGTTGCTTGGCGGTCCCTTGCCGTTGGCTGGCGCCGCAGTGGAGGCGTTGTGCGATGGGGCTGACGTTGTGGCTGGCGACACCTTGTCGTTCGAGGCGACGGGCCCTGTGAGCCTGCAACCCCGGACCTCGAGTACGGTGTGTGGCCGGGCAACCCTCAACCTGACGCTCGCGCCCCCGGCCAGTGCGCTTGCCATTGGCTTCTCGGCCACGGCCTCCGGCAGTGTCCCCGGCCAACTCCCGTCCTGGCGGCTGGAGGTGCACGACCGCGACGGCGCAACCGTTGCTGCCATTGATGGCGGCACGGGCGATTTCACACTGGAGGCCCCTGCGCAAGGAGCAACCTTGGCGTGGACGTTCACGGTCCCCATGCTGCTGCCGGGCCAGGAATTCTCACTGACCATCGCGGATGTGAGCTACACTCGCGAGGTGAAGCTGGCGACCACGAGCAGCCTGGAACGAGAGTACCGTGCCGGGACGTTGCGGGTTGAGGAAACCCGGGTCGTCGTGGATCTGGGTGACGCCTTTGCGGACGATGCCCGGGGTTTGATGATCAGTGTTGGTGACCAGTTCCGCTTCGCGCACCTGGTCCTGCCCGATGGGTCGCGGGTGGAACGCTCAACCACGGCCCAAAGCGGCGACGCAGTGCGCCTGGAGCGTGCGTCGGGCCTGCTGACGGTTCACGTCCCCGGCGCCATGATCAACGACGCGGGAGGTGGCGCCTACCAACTGGTTGCCCGGGCCACCTATACCCTGGAGCCCAACCCGGCACTGACACCGTTGGCCATCGTGCTCCTGGCGTTGCCCTTCACGTTGGCAGTCATGGCGGAACGCGCCGCGCGGGCGTTCGAACGGGAGGCGTTTGGGCACTTTGCGTTGGCTGCGCGCCGACTGCGCCTGGGCACGCTACTGGTGACCATCTTCTATGCGGTGGTGTTCGTGGCCGCCCTGGTTGGAGGCCGGGCGCCCCTGATGACCGTGTGGCCGCTGAACCTGGAGGGCTGGCTCCTCTACGCCCAGGCCGTGGTGGCTATCGCGGCGTTCCTGGGTTTGCATGTGGCCGCCCGTCAACTGCGCAAGATCGTCACTCCGCCCGCAGTCGAATAGGCGCGCGGCTTTGGCGGGCGGCGGGAGGCGCGTCGGCGGCCAGGTGAAGCTGCCCCCTGCCTTTACACGAGGCGCTCGTCGCAGAACTCCCGCTTGGAGCAGCCCCGGCACCGGCCCCGGATGTCGTGGTTTCGCTTGGCCACGCCGGTCTCCTCGGCCGTGGCGATGTCGGCCAGGATGTCGCGCAGGCGGCTCTTGGTGTCCGCGTCCCATGCCACCCTGAAGACTCCCTCGGGGTAAGCCAGCAAGCCGTAGGCGGGGGCCTGCCGATGGGTTGCCTCCACCAATCGCAGGTAGCACGCCAACTGCAGGCGGTGGCTCTCGTGGGGTCGCTCGGGCGTGCGGCCAGTCTTCACTTCCACGGGCACCAGGCCGCTGTCGGTCTCCAACACGTAGTCGGGACGGCCGCTAACGCCCCACTCGGGATCGTGCAGGGTGTCCCCCTGGCCCGCCAAGTCGCTGTCCATCAGTCGTCCCGGCACCAGGCCCAGCCGGCGCTGCTGGCTCTGGTAGCGACGCTCGGCATCCAGGCCGATGACGAGAAGCCCGACACTGGTGGAGAGCAAGACCAGCGTCGTGGCCAGGAAGATCCAGAGCAGGGGGTGTGCGCGCAGAAACAGCACTTCGAGCGTCAGCATCGTCGCTGACGCGGCCACGGCCAGAATGCGCGTGGACCACGTCAAGGCGTCCCGATGGTCCCGGCCAACACGTTCGGCCGAGGCTTGACCCTTGCCGAGGCTCTGGTGGGCTTGAATGCCGGCACGGGTGACCTCGTCGTGGCTATCGTGGCCCTTGCGGGACAGTTGCCAACTCTGGGGACAGTAGGCAAAGCGGCCCACATCCCCCGCTGATGGCATGGTTGCACATGGGGCAGGTCACGCCAAAGGACCTTGGGATGGGGATGTTTTCCCCTCAGCCCCTAGCACACCCCTTAGGCAAAGGTCAACCGAAGTCCCTTGCGGCGCAGCTCCTCCTTCAGGCGTTGGCCAACCAAGAGGCCAATGGCCATACCCGAAAGGTGAGCAAAGTGACCGATTCCCGTGGGCTCAGGGCTGGCGAGACCCAGCAAGTCGATGGCTGCGATGCCGATGCCGCCGATCCACAGAGGAATGGGTACGGGGATGGGGAAGATGAAGATCTTCGCCTTGGGCATGATGATGATCGATGCGCCGATGAGCATCATGATCGCCCCGCTGGCACCCAGCGCGCCGCCGCCCGTGATCATCACCTGGATGACGCCCGACACGGCTCCCGACAGGAAGAACAGGCCCGTGAAACGCTTCCACCCCATCAGGCGCTCCATGGTCGGCCCAAAGAAGAAGGTCGCCAGGCCGTTGAAGAACAGATGCGTTGGGCTGCCGTGGCTCAAGGTGCTGGTGATCAGGCTCCACGGTCGGACCAGGAAGTCCGGGGCAATCACGAAGAGCGTCGGCATCCAGGATGTGCCGTTGGCCTCGTCGTAGTTGCTGGCCAGCAATTCCAGCAGGAACACCACGACGAAGGTGCCCAGCAGCGCATAGGTCACTACAGGCTTGCCATGCATCCGCTGCGCGAGCGTCGGTTTGGCTGCCTGCTGACGACCGTACTGGTCAAACCCAGTGTAGATGCGCGGTCCTTGGTTGGACATGAACAGCGCTGCCAGTTGGCCTTGGTTGTTGGCCCTATCGGTGGATTCGGGGCCTTTGGGAGACCGCCATCTGGCAGCCCCAAAAGGGGCCAAACCGCCGCGAATCTTGCAGCATATAATGCTTAGGGGCTCCGGTTTAGTAGTTGGTCGGGCGAGATTGCCTGTTACCCGCCAAAAACGGGAGGAATCAACAATGAAGGCAAACCGCAAGGCTGTCCGACACCTGTCGGGCGAAGAGGAAGCCGTGAGCCCTGTGATCGGTGTGATCCTCATGGTGGCGATCACCGTGGTGCTCGCCGCCGTGGTGTTCGTGCTCGTGAGCGACCTCGGTTCGGACTCCAATGCTCCGTCCGCCGTCAAGTTCCAGAAGGATGAAGCCAACGACCGCATCAAGGTCGTGAGCGCCGAGTCCACTGCTGACTGGGACAAGATCGAAGTCAAGGCCGATGCCACAGGCGCCGAACTTGAGCTCAACGCCGCTGCCGATGGTGTCGGCGGCACTGCAATCACGACCGCACTGGTCGCTGTTTCGTCCGCCACGGACCCCATGAGCGCCGGCGAGTACATCGAACTGTGTGGCACCGCTGGCGCCGTCAGCGACCTGACGGTCACCCTGATCGACAGCAGCGCCAACCAGATCCTCGCTGAACTGACCTTCAGCAGCGTCGCCGCCTGCTAGGCGCGCCGCCATCCTCATCCCCCTCGCTCCAGGCCGCGTGCCTTCTCGCTCCATCTTGCCCCCCTCCACCGCTCATCGATCATCCCCCTTACCGATCTCCAACTTCCCCCATCCGATCCATCAGCCTCGTCGACCCCCTATCTCTGCACCTGCCTGGGCCCTCGAGGCTGCTTCACCGAGGAAATGCCCATGCCCATCCTATCCAAGTTCCGCAAACGTTTCGCCAAGGCTGAGGACGCCGTCAGTCCCGTCATTGGTGTCATCCTCATGGTCGCCATTACAGTCGTCCTGGCCGCCGTCGTCTTCGTCCTGGTCAGCGACTTGGGCTCCGACTCGGCGGCTCCGGCAGCCGTCAAATTCCAGAAGGACGAAGGAACCGACCGCATCAAGGTCATCAGCGCCGAGTCCACTGCCGACTGGGACAACCTTGAGATCAAGGCCGATGCGACCGGCATCGAATTTGAGTTGAACCAGGCCGCCGACGGAACCAACGGCACCGCGATCACGACGGCCTTGGGAGCCATCACGTCCAGCACCGACCCCATGAGCGCCGGCGAGTACATCGAGATGTGTGGCACCGCCGGTGCGGTTGCCGACATCACGCTGACGCTGATCGACGCCGCGGCCAACCAGATCCTGGCCGAGATGACCTTCAGCAGCGTTGCTGCCTGCTAGGCCCGCCAATCAACCTCTTCCCACTCCTACCCTTGACCTCTTGTCCCTCTTCTGCCTCCCGCCGCTCTTCCCCCTTCTCCTCGATTCTGTACTGCATCCCGCCGCCCCATGCGCCGCTGGCCGGGTGCCCACCAAGCCTCGCTGCCACGGGCCGCGCCCCTTCCGGTGCCACTGCCCCACGACTTTCATTTTTAACGTCGGCCGCCGCAGGATACGTGGAGCCCGGTGCCCGCCCGGGTTGGAAACCGCATGCAATTCGACGAACCGCGTGGACAATTGGCCGTATCGCCGGTCGTAGCCATCGTTCTGATGGCGGCCGTGGCGGTGGCCCTGGCGGGTTTGGTCTTCGTCTTCGTTGGCGGGGATCCCCAAGCGCCGCCCCCGGCGGTTGTTCGCTTCCAGGTGGACGAGGCAACCGACCGCATTGAGGTCCTGGCGACCCGTACGCCCGTGGATTGGA
>JBFJVP010000035.1:0-13329 GCA_041624075.1 Thermoplasmatota archaeon
AACACCGATGCGACCGTGCCGTGGCGCACCGTCCAGCGCAAGCGCAAGTCGATGTCGAAGAGCTGGTAGCGGGCCAGCGTGTAGACGATGATGGCGACGCTTAGCAAGCGCCACAAGCCGACGGTGTCCAGGTACCAGCCTTGGCTTCTGAGCAGCAATTCCACGATGGCAACCGATGCGGGCCCCGCAAGCGCGGCGACCAACAACCCGTCCAGGGGGCGTTGACGCTGAAGGAGGGATTGTCCTAGCACGGCCAGGATGAACGCGAGGCCCAGCCCATAGGCGGCAACGAGGCCACCTTGCACCGCAGGCGCCAAGTTGGCTACGAAGTACGGCGGGTCCAGGAAAACGAACAGGTTCGTCACCGTCATGTGGCTGGCGTAGAAGGCGAAGGCCACCAGGACCCCCCTGTGCCGGCTCCGATCAATGTCGCTGCTGGCGTTGCGGTACCTCCAATACACGGTTGCCATGCCCAAGTACAGCAAACCGTGGAACGGGAAGACAAACAGCGGGACAATCGCCCAACCGAGGGTCGGCAACGGGCCTGCGGCCGTGTCCACCACTTCTACCAGGACCGTGTGTCGTGCAAACAAGAGCTGCGCGGCTGCCAGGAGGGCCATGACCAGGGTGGCCAGTGTGGCGGGTCGCTGATAGCGCAGCGGCAGGAAGAGGGCCACAAAACGACCGAGGTAGAGGAAGGTCGGCGGCACGAGCGCGTACGTGACCAGCAGGGCACTTTCCACCCGCGCGGGGTCAGCCATGAAGCGCGTGGAGTTGGCAGCGATGACCTGAAGTCCCCAGAGAATGGCGAACAAGCCAAAGAAGATCGCCGGCCGGCGCGCCGGGCGGATCAGGAGCAATAGGATTCCCAGAACCACCAACGGCACGCCGGACAGGAGTGCCAATACCTCCAGCGCGTCTGTCATGGGATGGCCTCAATCAGTATGTCTGGGCGCGCATCTTGTAGCCGACTCGGGGGTAGGCCACGCGGTCGGCATCCTGGGCGGGGCAGAATGGATGGCACTGCATCGGGTAGTCGATGGCGACCGTCAAGTCCCCACCTCCGGTATCCCCACCTCCGATGTAGGTACGGATGATTTGATCTGCGATGGACCCGCCGACTACTGCCACAGGGTCGGACTCAAGGATGGGTGTCTGGACAGCGATATGGTCCAGAACAGCAATTGGCCCATCATCTGTGGCAATGTCCGACGGGACCGGGTAGGTCACGGAGGCGCCCACGATGTAGGTACCCGTGGTCAGGACCCGATCGGCGATGGCGGGATTGCCGTTGTAACCAATGCCGCTGGTGAGCAGGCTGCCGCAGTCCTTGCTGAAGACCTGCACTTCCCAGGTGTTGTCATCCAAGGGGTTGTTGGGGGTCAGGGTGACGCGCACGGACCTGTTGAAGTAGACTTCCAGTTCATAGTAGTCGTAGGTGTCATCCAGTGGAACAAAGGTTCCCTGGATGCGGGGGCCGTTGGTGCGGAAGCCCCGGTCCACGTCAGCGCACCGGTCAGCGGCGTCGCCGTATTCGCCGGCGTCGTACTGGTACTTGCAGAACTCGTCCTGCATGAGTGGGTCCCAAAGAACTGTGGCGCAGGGGCCGGCCGCTGCGTCTTCGATCTTGCTTGCATCCGTCAGGCTTGGCAGCAGCAAGGTAAGCAGCACAACCATTGTCCATCGCATGTTTGCTCCTCAGGGTTACGAGCCGCCGGGGGTACTTCACGTTTCGGTGTCCGCAGCGGGCCCAGACCCAAGTTTTCCCGGAGATGACGGGCGTTAAGCAGGGATTTGGCTGCGCGCCTGGCTTGTTTGGGCGATAGAACGAAGTTTCATTGAATGATCTCAATGCAATGGGGTTGCGCGGAGTCCTGCTAGACCCGCGCTTGCGCCAGTTCACGGGTTTTGGCGAGGCGGTCGGCGGCCGCTTGAAGGGTCTCCTCGCGCTTGGGGTAGGCGAAGCGGACCATGTGGTGGCCGAGTTGCTTGTCGGCGTAGAAGCTGCTGCCTGGCACGGGCGTCACGCCGACTTCCTTGGTGAGCCACATGGCGAAGTCGGTGTCGTTGGGGAACCCAAAGTCGCTGATGTCCGCCATGATGTAGTAGGCCGAATCGGGGCGGTGGCACTTGAAGCCGGCTTTCTCCAGGCTGGATAGGAGGATGTCCCGTTTGGCTGCGTAGCTGTCGCGCAGTTGGGTGTAGTAGGACTGGGGCAGTTGCAGGGCGGTGACGCCCGCGATCTGCATGGGGTGGGCGGCGCCGACGGTCAGGAAGTCGTGCACGCGCTTGATGGCGTCCGTGATGGGCGCGGGCGCGGCTGTGTAGGCGAGGCGCCAGCCGGTGACGCTGTAGGTCTTGCTGAACCCGCAGATGGTGATGGTGCGTTCGGCCATGTCTGCGAGGCTGGCGAGGCTGGTGTGGTGCTTGCCGTCGTAGATCATGTGTTCGTAGATCTCGTCGGTGACGGCCAAAACGTCGTGCTCGGCGCACAAGTCGGCGATGAGTTGCAGGGTTCGGTCCGTGAAGATGCGGCCGGTGGGGTTGCCGGGGCTGTTGACGAGTACGGCCTTGGGTTTCTGGGCGAATGCCGCCTTGAGGGCTTCCTCGTCGGGTTGGAACTCGGGTGGGTGCAGGGGGACGTAGATGGGTTGGGCGCCGGAGACGACGGCGTCGGGTCCGAAGTTCTCGTAGAAGGGCTCGAAGATGACCACCTTGTCGCCGGGGTTGATGGTGGCCAGG
Organism: Thermoplasmatota archaeon; assembly: GCA_041624075.1. Classification (GTDB taxonomy): domain Archaea; phylum Thermoplasmatota; class E2; order JACPAO01; family JAHFTW01; genus JBFJVP01. The sequence continues at coordinate 2,743 of JBFJVP010000035.1, forward strand.
AGGGCGGCCATCATGGCTTCCGTGGCGCCGCAGGTGACCACGATGTTCTTGTTGGGGTCGGTGTCGATCTTGTTGAAGTCGGCGAGCTTGACGCTGATGGCGTCCCGCAACTGGGGTGCGCCCCAGGTGACGGCGTACTGGTTGAAGCCGTCGTCGATGGCCTTCTTGGCCGCCTCCATGACCTCACGTGGCGGATCGAAGTCGGGGAAGCCCTGCCCAAGGTTGATGGCGTCGTGTTGGGCGGCCACCTGGCTCATGTTCCGGATCACCGATTCGGGGAACAATTGGGCCCGATCGGAGACGTGGCGGTGGTCGATGGCGTACGAAGGCATGCGCGTGGCAAGGCCGGCCCTGCGATGAACGCTTGGGATCGCCGGTGGTGATGTTACCTGCCAATGTTGGGCCAGTAGGCGTCGACCATGAGCCAGCGGGCGGCACCGGCGGCGTCGCCCCAGGCGTTGAACTGGATGGCAATCTCGCCGGGTTCGTCGCGGGCTTCGGCGAGGAACCGGGGGTTGGTGTAGGTTTGACCCAGGAAGTGGACGTCGACTTGCTTGGCGTCGGCGCCGATGCCGGCCCCGAACTGGATGCTGCCGGCGCTGGTGGCGTTGATGGCGACGCGCGTGTCGACGGCGAAGTCGGCCAGGTATCCGTGGGCGTGGAGGGTTCCTCCCGCCTGGTAACTGCCGCTGCCGCATTGGATGGCCCTGGATTCGAGCACTTCGACGCGTACGGGGCCGGTGGTGTTGATGAGGTACGACCAGTGCGCATCTTGCACGCCATTGGTGGTCGCGGCGTGGAAGTAGTCGGTGTTGCGCCCGCCCATTTCCACGAGGACTTGGTCGCCTGCCTTGATGCGGTAGGTAGCGCTGAAGTTGTAGGTCTGTGTGCCGCCGGAGGTGTCGCCGTAGCGGTCATCGGTGCCGACTGCCTGTCCGCCGAGGCGCGCTTCGTTGTCGTCGCGCTGGGCCCGCATCCACATGGTGGCGACGGAGTTCTTGCTGATTTCGCCGCCTTCGATGAGGGTGACGGCGCTGGCGCCGCAGCTGTCGGTTTGGTAGGAGGCGGGCACGGCGACGTCTTGGAGGATTTCGACGAGCGCGGAGCCGTTGGCGGTGATGAGCAGCCGCGTCATGTTGTTGGCGATGTCCATGTCGGCCATTTCGAGGGCGAGGGACATCTGGGCAGCTTGGGCGCTGCCGTTGAGATCTGGCGGCACCGGCACGGTGATGCCGGCGGGCAGCGGCGGCAGCGGCTCGGGGCCAGGTTCTTCCATGGCCACGGGGGCAGGGTCGTCTGCCAGGCACCCTGCGACCAGGGCTACCAGGGGAACAAGTGCGATCGCGAGCGCGCTGCGCATGTTGTTGCAGGACGCCATCTTGGTCTTAGGCGTTAGTGTGTTCGCGTGGCCCGGAGGCCCCGGAGCCGTACCCGCAAACCCACCCTACGAATTTCGTAGAAGTTCTGCGTGCCAACGATTAACACGGTCGAAAAGTTCTTCAATTCATCGGTTTGCTAGCGGCCAAATTGGTGGTTGTATGAAGGTCCTTCTCTCCTGGTTGATTGTGCTGACAATGGCGCCCATGCTGACGGCAGGCAGTGCTGCGGAGCCCCTTGTGGAATTCGTGGTAAGCACCCCGATGTCGGACCCCGACCCAGGCACACCCAACCTGCAAAACGGCCAAAGCCAGTCGGTCAGCCTCTCAGGCGTTGGCGACGAAGCCCACTACAAGATCGAGGTCCCCGCCGACGCCACGACGCTGACGGTCGAGATGACCGGCCCCGCGTGCGGCTTCTTCGGGTGCACCTTCGACGCCGACCTCTACACGCGCTTTGGCGCCCGCGCCACCAGCAGCGCCTACGATTGCCGCCCATACGTCAACGGCAACGACGAAACCTGCACCCACAGCAGTCCCTCGGCTGGCTGGTGGTACGTCCGGGTTTACAGTTACGCCGGCGTCGGCACCGTCACGATCACGGCGACCCACAACGGTGGCACCGGCAACAACCTCCCAACGGCCAGCTTCACCCACTCCGAAAGCGGCCTCACGACCAGCGTCGACGGCACGGGCAGCACCGACCCGGACGGCGATGCCCTGACTTACTCCTGGAACTTCGGCGACGGCGCCAGTGGCAGCGGCGCCACCGCCAGCCACACGTACGGCTCCGCCGGCACCTACACGGTTACCCTCACCGTGGACGACGGCAACGGCGGCAGCGACTCCCAGAGCCAAAGCGTCACCGTCTCCAGCGGGGGCGGCGGAGACCCCGATCCCTCCACGCCCAACCTGGACAACGGCGTGGCCAGGACGGTCACCCTCGGGGGAAGCGGCGCCAACGCCCACTACAAGATCCAGGTGCCAGGCGACGCCACCAGCCTGACGGTCACCATGGCCGAAACCAACTGCGGCCTGTTGGGCTGCACCCACGACTTCGACCTATACACGCGCCACGGCGCCCGCGCCACCGACACCTCCTGGGCCTGCCGCCCCTTCGCCAGCGGCAACGCGGAGACCTGCGACCACAGCAACCCCGCCAGCGGCTGGTGGTACGTCCGCGTCGATTCCTACTCCGGCAGCGGCTCCGTGCGCATCACGGCAACCCATGACGGGGGCAGCGGACCCACCAACAACCCCCCAACGGCCAGCTTCACCGCATCCTGCACGGACCTCACCTGCAGCTTTGACGGCACGGGCAGCAGCGACCCCGACGGCGACGCCCTCACCTACTCGTGGGACTTCGGCGACGGCGCCAGTGGCAGCGGCTCGACGGCCAGCCACACGTACGCCAGTGGCGGCACCTACACGGTCACGTTGACGGTGGACGACGGCAACGGCGGCACCGACTCGGCCAGCCAGACCGTGAACCCCACGGCACCCCCCGCAGGCGATCCCTACCTGACCAGTGGCGTTGCCCAGTCGGGAAGCCTCAGCGCCAGCGGCGACGAGGACTTCTACCGCATCAATGTCCCCAGCGGCGCGACCCAATTGGAAGTCATTCTCGACGGCCCCAGTGGCTCCGACTTTGATCTCTACACCCGCAACGGCGCACGGCCGACGGACAGCACATACGACTGCCGCCCCTACACCGGCAGCAGTGACGAAACCTGCACCCACAGCAACCCCGCAGCGGGCGATTGGTACGTGCGCATCGACTCCTACAGCGGCGGCGGAGCCTACACCGTGACCGCCACGGTGACCACCTCGACGCCCAACCAGGACCCCACGGCCAGCTTCACGTACTCGTGCAGCAACCTGACGTGCTCCTTCGACGGCACGGGCAGCAGCGACCCCGACGGCGACGCCCTGACTTACTCCTGGAACTTCGGCGACGGCAACAGCGGCAGCGGCGCCAGCCCCAGCCACACCTACGCCAGTGCCGGCACCCGAACGGTCACGCTGACCGTCGATGACGGCAATGGCGGCACCGACTCGGCCAGCCAGAGCGTCACCACCACGGACCCGCCGGTCAACAACCCCGACGGCGTCGAGTTCCTGTGGCCCATGGATGGCCGCGTGAGCAGCATTTACTGGGAGTGCCGCAGCAGCTGTGCGCGCTACCACCGCGGTGTTGACATTGCCAACGGCTGCGACACGCCCATCTATGCGGCGCGCGCCGGCACCGCCGATGTGCGGTGGGACGCCAACGGGTACGGCAACTACGTGGTTGTGTCCCACGACATGGGCTTCCTGACCTACTACGCCCACATGGACTCGGTCTCCGTGAGTGACGGCCAATCAGTCAGTGCAGGCCAACTGCTGGGCTACGAGGGTACCACGGGCAGCAGCACCGGATGCCACCTCCACTTCGAGATTCGTCAAACCGACAACGGGCCCAGCTACGAGTCGGACAAGATGTTCATCGAGGCGCAAGAGTCCAACAACTACAACCAGATCAGTGCCGGCACGCCCATCGCATGGGACATGCAGCTCTACGAGGTCACGAGCACCGCCAACGTTCGCGACGGCCCCGGCATGACCCTGGTGAGCGGACAGGGCAACCAGATCCTGGGCACGGCGGCGGCTGGCGAGCGCTACGTGGGCTTCGCCGACTGGACCGGCCCGAACGGGAACTACATCGCGATCAAGTGGAACGGCCAAACCGGCTGGATCCACAACAGCCTGCTCACGGCCGTCAGCGGCGACGTGGCCCGAGTGACGGCGAGCCAGCTCAATGTCCGCACCGGCCCCGCGAGCAGCTACTCAGACATTGGCGACGTGTACGGCGGCCAGGAGTACTACGTCGTGGCTAGCGATGCCTCCAGCGGCGCCACCTGGCACAAGATCTACTACGACAACGGCGGCAACCAGTACGGCTGGATCCATTCCGGTTACACCGAGGCCCTACAGTATGGAACCGGTGGCGGTGGCGGCAACAGCCTCGACGGCTACAAGATCGCCGTTGACCCGGGCCATGGCGGAACCGACGGCGGAGCCACTTACGGAGGCGTCGAGGAAGCCGACATCAACCTAGCCGTGGGCCTTGAACTGCGCGACCTGCTGGAGGCGGAAGGAGCCACGGTTTACATGACGCGCAGCACCGACACCACCGTCAGCCTGAGCGACCGCAGCAGCGGTGCCAACAGTTGGGGCGCGGACTACTTCATCAGCATCCACAGTAATAGTTGCGGCGAGTGCGGCGGGCACGGCACTGAGACGTACTACTACGAGGGCTTGAGCAGTGGCAGCACGGCGGCCCAACTGGCCGGTGATGTGCAGCCTGAAATGATCACCCACGTCGGCCTCAACGACCGCGGCGTGCGGACGGCCAACTTCCACGTGCTGCGCGAAACCAACATGCCAGCCATTCTTGTTGAGATGGGTTTCGTGGATCACGCCGGCGACCGGGCGGTTCTGTCCAATGCCTCAGAGCAGCATCAGTTCGCCTTGGCGATGTTGCACGGCCTACAGGCGCACCTGGGCGTGGGTGGGCATTAGTTCGCCTCAAGGGCGGTGTGACGGGCGGCCCCGTGGCCGCTTGGTCACGCCCCTACCTCGACCGGAGCCTTCGCTTCAAGTCGAGGAGTGCGTCGCGCTGGCGCTCGATCGTTCCGCGCAGGGCTGCAGCGTCCTTCCTCCAGGCAACGATGGGGGTCGTGCCATGTGGCTTTCGCGAGCGCATCCACTTGAACATGGGGTGGACTTCTTCCTTAAACAGTCCGGTTGGTTTCACTCGGGCCGCCAAGCCTTCTAAATGGCAGTCGGTGCGGTGGCCGTGGCGCAGAAGTGGCACCTGAAAGGCGGCAGCGAGGCCCGCATCGAGCGAGACGACCACGGCGTGCCCCACGTCAGCGCCACCAACGAGGAAGGCCTGTTCCGGGGACTCGGCTTCTGCCACGCCTGGGACCGGGGCTTGCAGATCCTCCTGCTACGCATCCTGGGCAAAGGCCAAGCGAGCCAGTACCTCGACAAGGGCCCCGGCGGCCTCGAACTGGACACCTTCTTCCTGCGCCACCGGTTCGACCGCGGCGCCGGGGCCGAAGTCGCCAAGCTACCACCCGCCACGCGACGCCTCCTAAACGCCTACACGCAAGGCATCAACGAAGCCCTGCGCCGCCGCCGGCCGTGGGAACTGGCCATCCTCGGCTTCAAACCCGAAGACTGGACCCCCGAAGACACCGTCATGATGGGCCGCCTCGTCGCCTTCGTTGGCCTCGCCCAGACCCAGGGCGACGTGGAACGACTCATCGTCGAACTGGCCCAAATGGGCTTGTCGGCACAACTCATGGAAGAGCTCTTCCCGGGGCAACTGGAAGGAATGGACCTGGAACTGCTCAAGCAAGTCCACGTGCCCGAGCCCATGATCCCGGAGGAACTGCGCCGCGGCCACCTCGTCCCCAGCCCCAGGGGCTCCAACAACTGGGCCGTCGCAGGACACAAGACCCGCAGCGGCCACGCCATCCTCGCCAGCGACCCCCACCTGGAAACCGACCGCCTGCCCGGCGTCTGGTACGAGATCAGCCTGGAACTCACCGCCGACGGCAAAGCCACGCGCTACGCCCTGGGCGCCTCCATGCCGGGCATTCCAGGAATCCTCATCGGTCGCACCAACGACGTGGCCTGGGGACCAACTTACGCCTACCTGGACGGTATCGATTCCTGGATCGAAGAGTGCCGCGACGGACGCTACCGACGCCTCGAAGCCGGCCGGACAACGTGGCAACGGTTCCGGGTGCGCACCGAAACCGTGCGACGCAAGGACGGCGACGTGCGCTTGACCTTCTACGAGAACCGCCACGGAATCCTGCACGGCAACCCCCACGAACCCGGATTCTACCTCACCACCAAGTGGGCCTCCGGCCACGGCACAGGTGCCGCCAGCCTACAAGCCCTCGTGGACCTGATGCGCGCCAGCGACGTCGAAGAAGGCCGCGATGCCATCGGCCGGCTCGAAACGGCGTGGAACTGGGTACTGGCCGACACCCACGGCGACGTCGCCTACCAGATGAGCGGCCGCGCCCCCCGAAGACGCCCCGGCATGTCCGGCCTCGTGCCCCTGCCTGGCTGGGATCCCGCCAACGACTGGCAAGGCTACCTCCGCCCAGACGAAATGCCCCGAGAGCTGCGACCCGAGCGGGGCTTCTGCGCCACCGCCAACAACGACCTCAACCACCTCGCCACCGGCCGCCCCATCAACCTGCCCATGGGGCCCTACCGCGCCGACCGCATCGCGCACCTGCTTGGCAGCCGCGACGACTGGGACGTGGCAGGCATGCAGGAGATGCAGATGGATGTCCACTCGCCCCAGGCAGAGGCATACATGAACATCCTGCGACCGCTGCTGCCCGACACGCCCCAAGGCGCGGCGCTACGCAACTGGGACTGCCAGTACGACTTGGAAAGCTTTGGAGCAACACAATTCGAAGCCTTCTACGACGCCCTGCTGGACGAGGTCTTCGGAACGGTTCTTGGTGAACTGATGATCGAGTACGCACGCACCGAAACCGGCCTCTTCGCCGGCTTCTACGCCAACTTCGACCGCGTGCTCCTCGACCCCGAGAACCCGTGGTACACGCGAGGCCGAGACGACGTATGGCGCGACGTCGCGGCCCGGCTGGACGGCGAGCTTGAACCCTGGCGCACGCGCCGCACATCCACCATGCAGCACATCCTGCTCGGCCCCCGTGCTCCCGCCTGGCTCGGCCTCAACCGGGGACCCATCCACGTCCCCGGCGGCCGCACCACCATCCACCAGAGCCAGCAATTCCGCGCCGCCGGACGCAAGAGCAACTTCGCGCCCAGCTACCGCCTGGTCACCGACTTCGCCGAACGCGCGGCCCACACCGTCGTGGCTGGAGGCCCCAGTGACCGGAGCCTCAGCCGCTGGTACGCTTCGGATGTCGAACGCTGGCTGGCCGGGCAACTAAAACGCCTCGAGCCCAACTAGAACGACGTGGGCGAGCCCCTTCAGGACGCGGTTTCCCGCAGCGCCCACAGTGCCTCCATGTACCGCACCGTGTCCACGGGTCGCTCCGGACACACCGCATCGCGGAGGCAGGCAAGCGTGGCAGGCACATCGTTGCGCGAGTAGTAACCCCAACCCCACTGGTAGTAGGGAGCCGCCGAGACAAGTGGCACGCCCAGGTTCCGAGGAGGGAACGGCGACTCAGGATCGTAGCTGGAGGTGTGGTTGATGGCCTTGCGCAGATGCATCTTTGTGACGCCAAGAACAGGATCGACGGCGTCACCCACGATGGAGCCCGTGTAGCCACTCTGCAAGCGCAGCTCCAGGATGACGCGAGACAGGGCACCCGCAAACGTCGGCGCAGAAAAGCTGGTACCGCAGTAGGAATCGCGCTGCTCGTTGAGGCTGCGCGTCTGCGCCGTGGGGCGGCAGTACTGACTCACAAAATCAGTGGTCTTCCAGCCACTGTAACCCGGCTCGGTGCGCGTGGCTCCATCGCCGGCGCCCACTGTGTAGACGTTGGGGTGCATTTTTTGGCCATCAGCCACCACCGGGAAGGCACCCTCGTTGCCTGAGGCCGCCACCACGATGGGCGCCCGGTTGAACGCCTGCGATCCGACCAGGGGCAACGGCGCCGGCGGCCCCCAGGAATAACTGACCACATCGATGGGGAAGACGCCATCCAACAGGTAGTCCACGCCGCCGGAATTGCCCTCCACGAACACCAGCAACGCATCCGGGTTCTCTGACAGCACGCTGGAGGTGGTTCCCGTTCCATGCATGCTCGTGTCGTCCAAGATGCAGTAATCCTTTCCTCCACCAGGATTAGTGCTGGCAAGCGTACTGCCCTGGTAGGGTTGATCGCAGACTGCGCCAATGATGTTGGTGCCAGGAATCCAGTACCGGTCGCCTGGCCGGATGCTTTCCCATTTCTCCCGGTCCGCTTCAAACGCGGCCTGCCAGGACGGCGCATCGAGCGTCAATTCCAGCGCCGGAATGGAGCACGGGTAATCGAGGATGTACGTGCAGGGGTGCTCCGTCAGCGCGGGCCTACGATACACGCTGTGGTACGCATTGATACCACTGTCCGGCACGCCCACGATGACATGGGGAATGTAAGGCACGGACTCGACCTTGACCAACAGTACCGCCTTCGAGACGGCCGCGCCAGCGCGCACCTCCAGGCGCACGTCGAACTCGCCTGTGGACACATACATGTGGGTGGGCGCGGACTCGTTGCTCGCCGAGCCATCTCCAAAGGTCCACAGCACCTCGTCGGGTACCCGATCCCACACGAAGGAAAAGCTGGCAACGTTTTCCGTTAATTCAAACGACGCGCGCACGGGGGGCACGAGGGGCGCCCGCTGGGAGCCGCTGGAAGAGGAGCCGCTCACGTCGCCCTGACCGCCCGTGCGCGGGGCCCCGCCAGACGACTCGGGCACCGCACCAGCACCCAGCACACGGACGACCGCAGTCGCCTGGTTCATGGGTGCCAACTGCGTCCGGACCTGCAAGAGAACCTCTTGCTCGCCAGGCTCCGAGAATGCGTGTTCCAGGAAATTCTCCTCAAGAACCACGCCCTCCACGCGCCACAGGATCTCGCGGATCTCATCGCCCGGCTCGGATGATCGGATATGTGGAGTGAAGGTGACCAACTCGCCCGTCCGGGGCTCATAGGGAACCCAGGAGATGGAGAGTTCCAGGTGCGGGCCGCGTGGCTCCTGCATCGCAGGGGCATTCTGCTGGATGCACCCGGACAGCAGGGGCACAAGCAGGATGACGGCGGCCGCGATCCGTCGCACAATCATCAGGACGTGGGCCTGGCAATCAACGTTTCGTCACAACTGGGGGTCGTCGAAGCCGCTTGCTGGTTCATGCAACGCGAACCCCGACGCCGGTGCGTGGCACACCCTATGCAGCAACCGGAGCGGGGCCACCATCCCTTGTGCGGGGCAGCACGAAGGCCGCGGTGATGCCACCCACCAGCAAATCGTAGTAGTAAGTCATGGCCCGCCACACCAGGACGAACGCCGGCGTCAGCCCAGGAGCCAATGGCGTGAGCAGCACCAGGGCCGCAAATTCAGCCACGCCACTTCCACCGGGACTCACCGGAACAGCGGCCACCATCGTCAGTAACACACCAGCCATGAAGACCAGGTGAAACGGCACGTCGTAGCCGAAACCATCCAGCAGAAGCCACAAGATTGTGAACTCGGCCGTCCACACGGCCACGCTCAAAGCAGCCGCCACGGCCAGGCGCCAAGGGCTGCGCGTGGCCAACTCCGACAAGCCCTCCCGAACCGACACCAGAAACGCCTCCACCTTGTCCGCTACCTTGGGCTCCGGCCGACGCACCAGCCTCGCGCCGCCCCGGGCCACGCCATGGATCAGCCGACTGGCGAGCCGGGGGCGAACCAACGTCAGCACGATCAAGGCAATGAAACTCGACAAACCCGCCACGGCGACAAAAGCCAGGCCACGCAACGCGATGGCGTCTTCTCCAAAGAGAACGGGAATGGAGGCCGCCGCCAGGGCGCCCAGCGTCACAAAGAACAGCGTATCCGACGCGCGATCCGCCACCACGATGCGGCTGGCCACCGGTGCTGGCGCACCGCTCTTGATCAAGAGTGCAATGCGCATCGCCTCGGCGCCGAAGCGCCCCGGCGTGATGGCACCTCCAAACTGTCCAGCCATCACCATCAGCTGGGCCCGACCCCAGGAAACCGGCGCGCCAAGGCCCCCCGCCAGGAGCCACAACCGCGTCGCCCACAGCGCCTGAAAAAGCATGTGCAGGCCCAGCGCGGCGGGCAGCAGCCGCCAATCCAGTTGCCGCAACTCCGTCAGGACATCTACGTCGCGCCGGCCCTGGTACCAAAGCATGAGGGCCACGATGGACAGGACGCTGACCGCAATGGCGGCGGGAACAAGCCGGCGAAAGCGGAGCTGGCCTGGCTTGCCCACTGCCGCCTCGTCCGCCATGGCTCCAGGTAGGGGCAACCCAGCTATGAAGGAGGCGACTCGACGGCACGGGACATGGCCCTGTCACGACCCCTGGCGAGGCCACAAAAGCAATCGCACCCAGCCGCAGGCTACGCCGGGCCCGGGGTCACCCTCGCTGCGCTCGGCTCGCCGGAAGCAATCCAACTAGACGCCGAACTGACCAGCCAAACGACTGCCCTCAGG